>NZ_JBQTHF010000023.1:0-36849 GCF_052390155.1 Actinokineospora sp.
GATCAACCGGCTCAAACGCAACCGTGCCGTCGCCACCAGGTACGACAAACTCGCCGTCCGCTACGAGGCCACGGTCCACATCGCCACGATCAACGAGTGGCTACGACTTTGAGACACGGCCTAGCCCTGGCA
Source organism: Actinokineospora sp. (assembly GCF_052390155.1). Classification (NCBI taxonomy): domain Bacteria; kingdom Bacillati; phylum Actinomycetota; class Actinomycetes; order Pseudonocardiales; family Pseudonocardiaceae; genus Actinokineospora; species Actinokineospora sp. Next base: position 133 of record NZ_JBQTHF010000023.1, read on the forward strand.
GGCCCCGTGGAGCGAGCGGAAACCCGTGTCATCCGAGGCGCGGAGAGGATCCCTTTGCTAGGTGCCCGCTAGGATGCCCGCGTGCCGAGCGATCTTGAGCCGCCCGCGGACCGACGGCGGCCGTGGGCCCTGATCAGCGTCGCGATCGCCCTGTTGGGACTCGGCGCGACGGTCGCCTGGGGGGTGGGTGCCGCGCTGGGGGTGAGCTTCCGGCCCGCGGACGTGCCGGGAGAACAACTCACGGCGGCGCAGGCGGCGACTGTTGCGGCGGTTCCCGCTGTCACCGACATCATCGTGCCCGCGGACAAGCGGATCACTCTCGCCGCCGCCGCGGTGGCCGCCGCGGTGGCAGGCCGGGGGGCGCCGCGGCCCGCGGTGGGTCAGGAACCGGCCGTGCGGCGGGGGCCGGTGCTGCGGGTGAGCCTGGTGTCCGCGTTCTCGGACTCCGCGGAGGCGTTCCGGCTCGGCCGCGACGGCGCCGACCTCGTCCTGCGGGCGGCGACGCCCGGGGGAGCGGCGGCGGGCCTCTACACCGTCGCCGACCGGGTGCGGTCGGGCACCGAGGTGCTGCCGCCCGGCGATGTGGACCGCGTGCAGGCGCCGCGGCTCGGGTTGCGGTTGACCGACATGGGGGCGGTCGGGATCAGCGCCGACCCGGCGACATTCGCCGCGGGCACCGACTATTCGCTCAACTCGTCCGCGCTTCGCGGCGCGATCCTGCCGGACGCGCCGTATGTGGACGCAGGCGCGGTCGAGGAGATCTCGCGGCACTTCCGGCAGTTCGTCGACCATTCGCTCGCCGAGGGCTACAACGGCATCACCGTCCCCGGCTTCCTGGAGTACGTCACCTTCGGTGACGAGGTCTACCCGGCCGGAGACCCGCACCGCGCCCGCGCCGAGGCGATGCTGACGCGGTTCGGACCGGTCTGGCAGTACGCGCACGACATGGGCATGCGGGTCTACTTCTCCACCGACATGCTGGCCACGTCGCCGCCGCTGCGGCAGTACCTGGAGCGCACGGTCGGCGGCCTCAGGGTCGAGGAACCCCGGTTCTGGCGCGTCTACCAGGCCGGGCTGTCCGAGTTCTTCACCAAGCTGCCCTACGTCGCCGGTCTCATGATCCGTATCGGCGAGGGCGGCGACGTCTACAAGATGCCCGGGCAGGACTTCTCCTCCGAGATCGCCGTGACCTCCGCGGCGTCCGTGCGGGCCATGCTGACCGCGTTCCTGGAGGTCGCGGGCGGCGCGGGCAAGGACATCATCTTCCGCACCTGGAGCGTCGGCGTCGGCGCGGTCGGCGACCTGCACACCAACCCCGAGTCCTACCGGCAGGTGCTCGGCGGCCTCGACGACCCGCACCTGATCGTGTCGACCAAGTACACGCTCGGCGACTTCTACAGCTACCTGCCGTTCAACACGACGCTGGCGGTCGGCGACCAGCGGCGCATAGTCGAGTTCCAGGCGCGCCGGGAGTTCGAGGGCTTCGGGGCGCTGCCGAACGACCTCGGCGGCCTGCACGGCCAGGCGCTGCGGACGTTCCTCGCCGCCAACCCGCACATCGAGGGCGTCTGGAACTGGACCCAGGAGGGCGGGCCGCTGCGCGCCGGGCCGAGGACGCTGCACCTGCGCGCCGGTTTCTGGCAGCTCGCCGACCTCAACACCTACACGACGGCCCGGCTGGCGTGGAACCCCGACCTGGATGCGGCCCAGGCCACGGCCGACTGGGCGCGGCAGACGTTCTCCTACGACCCGGCCACGGTGGACGCGATCGCGCGGACGATGGCGCTGTCCCGCGAGGCGATCACCAAGGGCCTCTACATCGGCCCGTACGCGAACCGGTCGGTGAAGGCGCTCGGCCTGGAGCCGCCGCCGATGCTGTGGATCTTCGAGTGGGACATCATCACCGGGGACAGTGCCGCGCTCGGTGCCGTCTACACGGTGAGTAAGAACCAGATCGGCGCGGCGATCACCGAGGGGGACGAGGCGGTCGCCGTCGCGCGGCGGATGCGGGCGCTGATCGGGGACACCGACCCGGCCACCTGGCGCGACCCGGCGCTGCGCGCGAACTTCGTGGCCGCCCTGGATTTCGAGGTCAGCCTGTTCGAGACGCTCGGCGCGTACCGGACCATGGTCCTGCGGCACGCCGAGTGGCTCGACACCGGCTCGGCGAGCGCGGACGACGCCTCGGCGGTGGCCCGCACCCGGTACGAGGCGGCCCGCGACCGGCATGTCCAACGCCACGGCGGCGACATCGACCTGCCCGCGTACAACTTCACCGCCGCCGACATCGGCCTCGCCCGCGCCGACCGGGACCAGACGATGGCCTGGCTCGCCCGAGCGCTCCTGGTCGCGCTGCTCGCCGCGTTCGCCCTCGGCAGTGCCCGTGGCCAGCGGCTGCTGCGCGGCGGCACGCTGCCCGGCGCCGCCGCGCTGCGGGCACTGTGGGTCGGCGCGACGCGGCCATGGCGGATCGGCACGCTCGACGTCACCCCGACAGCCGTCGACCGCGTGCTCGTCTGGGCGGTCCCGGCGTCGGCGCTGGTTTTGAGCCGGTCGATCTTCACCTGGTTCGCCGCGCCAGCGCACCTCGCGCTCGTCCTGGGTGCCTGGGTGATCTTCGCGGGAACTCTGCGGCTGCTGGTCCGCTCGGCCGACCCGTTCTGGCTGTGGGCGGCCGTCGGCGGGGCGATCCTGGTCCGCACGGTGGTGCTGCTGCTCGCGCTGGCGACGCGCGGGCCGGGCTTGTACTGGCTCGATTTCTGGACCGAACCGGGCGTGCGGGCGTTCTACATCACGGTGGCGTTCGCGGCCTTCCTGTGGGTGTTCGTCGTGGCGGGGATGGTCCTGCGCGACCGCTACGGCCTGCTTCGGCGCCGCGCGGTCGGCCGGGTCCTGGTCGCGCTCGGGATGCCGCTCGTGGTTCTCGGCGGGGTCGTCAGCGTCCTCGGCCTGGAGCGCGCCCTCACGATCTGGAACGACCAGATGGCCCTGCTGCCGTGGGGTCTGTCGCGCATTCTCGGCATCACCGTCCACATCGGAATCCCGACGTCGCTGCCCATGGTCGCGGCGGTGGCGGGCGTGCTTGTCGCGGTCGCGGGTTCGGTGCTCGCCTGGGTGCGGGGTCGGGCCGAGCGGAAGATGATCACTTCTCCGGCGCAGGCCCGGCGGTCCTGAACTTCGGGGCTGGTTTCCGGCCGGTCGGCGATCGGACCGTCCGCTTGGGATCTCGGTCACCCTTACTGGGCTTGTGGTCCGGTTCAGGGTCATCTCAGGGGGGTCACGGATTCCGGCCACCCGACGGGTGGAGGAGGCTGCTTGTGGAAGTCGACCCGGCTGGGGGTTTCGCCGGGTACGCACGGGCACCAAGAGCACGAGGAGAGTCCATGATCGAGGCAGTCAGCCTCAGCAAGCGGTACGGGAAGACGCTTGCCGTCGACAATCTGTCGTTCACTGTCCCAACCGGACGGGTCACCGGTTTCCTCGGCCCGAACGGCGCGGGGAAGTCCACGACCATGCGGATGATCCTGGGACTGGACACGCCGACCGGGGGATCGGCGCTGATCGACGGAAAGCACTACCAGGATCTGCACCACCCGCTGCGCACCGTCGGTGCGCTGTTGGACGCCAAGTGGGTGCACCCGAACCGCTCGGCCCGCGCCCACCTGCTGTGGATGGCGAAGTCCAACAAGATCCCGACCAAGCGGGTCGACGAGGTGCTCGACATGGTCGGCCTGACCAGTGTCGCGGGCAAGCGCGCGGGCGGGTTCTCGCTGGGCATGTCGCAGCGGCTCGGGATCGCCGCCGCGCTGCTCGGCGACCCGCGGGTGCTGCTGTTCGACGAGCCGGTCAACGGCCTCGACCCCGAGGGCATCCTCTGGATTCGCAAGTTCATGCACCGCCTGGCCGAGGAAGGCCGCACGGTGCTGGTCTCCAGCCACCTGCTGTCCGAGATGGCGCTGACCGCGCAGGAACTCGTGGTCATCGGCCGCGGCAAGCTCATCTCACAGAGCAGCACCGAGGACTTCATCAAGCAGGCCACCGAGAACACCGTGCGCGTCCGCGGCCCGCGACTGGCGGGCCTGCGCGACGCGCTCGGCCGCGCCGGAGCGTCCATTCAGGACGAACGGGACAGCCTTGTCGTGTCCGGGATGGACTGTGCCGAGATCGGGGAGCTGGCCGCGCGGACCGGCACCGTGCTGCACGAGCTGAGCCCGCAGCGCGGTTCGCTGGAAGAGGCGTTCATGCAGCTCACCGGAGACGCCGTCGAATACCACACCGAGATCGCCGACGGTTTGGCTCCGGCCGACCTCGTGCCCGCTGGAAAGTGACGCCATGACTCTGCTCGCAGTCGAACGCATCAAGTTGTTCACCACCCGCTCGCCGTGGTGGTGCACCGTGGTCGCGCTGGTGGTCACGGTCGGATTCGCCGCGCTGATGGCGGGCACCGCCGACGGACAGGCGCCGCTGGACCTGGCCTCGACCCAGTTCGGGTACGGCTTCGGCCTCGTGGTGGTGATGGTGATGGCCGCGCTGGCGATCACCACCGAGTACCGGTTCTCCACCATCAAGGCCACCTTCCAGGCGATCCCCAACCGGACGGCCGCGCTGCTCGCCAAGACCGCGGTCGTGGCCGTGCTCGCGGGGGTGATCGGCGAGATCGCCGCCTTCGGGTCGTGGGGGATCGCCAAGCTGATGAAGCCGCAGGCCGACCTGACCATCGCCACCGCGTACGAATGGCGCACGGTCGCGGGCATCGGCCTGGTGTTCGCCATCGCCGCGGTCATCGCGGTCGCGGTCGGCGTGCTCGTGCGGCACTCGGCGGGTGCGATCTCGCTGCTGCTGATCTACACCCAGCTCGTCGAGGGCCTGGTCGTGCTGATCCCGAACATCGGCCCGAAGATCCACAAGTGGATGCCGTTCAACATGGCGCACCAGTTCGTGACCGGGAACCCGGACCCGAGCCTGCGCCCGGTCGAGTTCGGCCCGCCGCTGTCCGACGTCACACTCGGCCCGTGGGCCGCGCTGGCCTACTTCGCCGGATTCGCCGCGGTGCTGCTGATCGGCGCGCTGGTCGCCGCAGGCAAGCGGGACGCCTGAGACGCGAGCTCGGGCAGGCCGTCGCGGACTTCCTGGCCCGCGACGATCTGGACGCCGCGACGATCCGCTCCTACCGGCAGACCCTGCGGCGCCTGTGCCTGACCCTGGGCGATCGGACGCCGCCTGCCGCCCTGACCGCGGGCCAGGTGGCAGGGGTGTTCGCGATGGCCTGGAATGCGGCGGCGGCCAAGACGTGGAACCGGCACCGCGCCACGGTCCGGTCATTCGGCGCGTGGGCCCGCCTGGACCACCTCGCGGCAGACCTCGACCGGCGTCCCGAAACCCGCCCCCACCGGGAAAGCATCGGCTCGGCACAGCTCGAAGCTCTCCACGGCCACCCCCTGCGCGAACGAACCTTCTGGCGGCTCCTGCACGAGTCGGCGGCCACCGTGACGGCCGTCCTGTCCCTGAACGTCGAGGATCTCGACCTGGACGACCGCCGCGCCCGCGCAGGTGATACGTGGGTCAACTGGCGTTCGGAAACCGCCCGGCTGCTGCCCGACCTGGTCGCGGGCCGGACCCAGGGGCCCTTGTTCCTCACCCATCGCAGGCCCGGGCCGTCCCGGGTGCCCGCGGCGGCCGACCTGTCCCCGGACACGGGGCGCCGCAGGCTGTCCTACGAACGGGCCGAGTACCTTTTCAAGCAGGCCACCAGGCCCCTGGACCCGGCGGGCGACGGCTACACCCTCCGGCAGCTCAAACCCCACACCTGAGCACTCATCTCGACTGGGCCCGGCCGCTGTCCACTCGCCCGGGCCGCGAGGGTTTGTCGAGGGTCGCGAACACCTCCCGCAGCGCCTCGGTGGCCGACCGCACCGTCTCGGGCGCCAGCGCGGCAAAGACCTCGTCGTGCGCGACGGAGTTCGCCAGGACCGCGGCCTCGGACAGGTCCCTGCCGTTGTCGGTGAGCGTGATCAGCGTGCTGCGGCCATCGTCCGGGGCGCTCTCGCGGCGTACCAGGCCGCGGGCGACCAGCCGGTTCACGATGTTGCTCGTGCCGCCGCTGGACAGCAGCAGCGACTGGCTGAGCTCGTTCGGCTTGAGCCGGTAAGGGGCGCCTGCCCGGCGCAGGCCGACCAGGACGCCGAACTCGGCCAGGGTGAGGTCGAACCGGGTCAGCTCGCGGCGGGTGGCCGCGTTCAGGTCCTCCGCGAGCACCAACACCCGCTTGGTCAGCTCCGTCGTCGGCCCGAGCACCTCGGGCAACTCCGCCCGCCAGGACGCGATCAGTTCGTCAACCCGGTCTCGCACCCGGTCAGCGTATTCGACTCGTGATAGCTTTTTGAAAAGCTTTCTCTTGAGGGGACTCTGGATGCAACGACTGGTGATCCGCAACGGCCTGCTCATCGACACCGAACCCGAGCCGGTCGTCCGACCAGGGCACGACATCCTGGTGGTGGACGGCCGAATCGCCGCGGTGGGGCCGGACCTGCCCGCCGCGGGCGCGACCGTCCTCGATGCGACCGACCGGATCGTCCTGCCCGGATTCGTCGACACCCACCGGCACACCTGGCAGACCGCGCTGCGCGGTATCGCCGCCGACGCGGACCTGGGGGAGTACCTCGACCTGGTGCTCGGCCGGATCGCCCCGCGCTACCGGCCGTCCGATGTCTACACCGGCACGCTGGTGGGCGCGCTGGAGGCGCTTGCCTCGGGGATCACCACGCTCCAGGACTTCTCGCACGTCCAGTACTCGGCGGGGCATGCCGACGCGGCGGTCTCGGCCCTGCGCGCGTCCGGCATCCGCGCCGTCTTCGCCTACGGTGCGCCGGTGTTCGGTCCAGGGCCCGACCAGTACGAGATCCGCCGCGTGTTTCGAGAGCACTTCGCGGGTTCGGCCGGCCTCGTGACGATGGCGCTCGCGCCATCGGGTCCTTCCTACTCGCCGATGGCCGCGGTGCGGCGGGACTGGGCCGTGGCCACGGCGCTCGGTCTGCGGATGTACGTGCACATCGGCAGCGGCCCGGTCGCCACCCGGCCGATCGGGGAACTGCGCGGCAGCGGCCTGCTCGACGCGAACATCACGTTCGTGCACGGCAACTCCCTGCCGGACGGCGAACTGGCCCTGATCGCCGAGGCGGGTGCCGCCGTGTCGATCGCGCCCGCCGTGGAGGCGACGATGGGCCACGGTGCGCCGATGGTCGGCAGACTGCGCGGGCACGGCATCACGACCGGTCTCGGTGTCGACGTCGTCACCACGGTCGCGGGCGACATGTTCTCGCTGATGCGGGCCACCCTGTTGACCGGCCGATTCGGCGACGGCCCGCGGCCGACCGCGGCGGACGTGCTGCGACTGGCCACAGTGGACGGTGCGGCGGCGCTGGGCCTGGCGGACCAGGTCGGCTCGCTGCGGGTGGGCAAGCAGGCCGACCTCGTGCTGCTGCGCACGACCGACCTCAACCTGCTCGGCGGCCTGGCCGATCCGGTCGGAGCCGTCGTGACCGCCGCGCATCCCGGCAACATCGACACGGTCCTCGTCGCGGGGCGCCCGGTGGGCATCGCGGGACCCGCCGACCTGGCCGAGGCCATCGCCTCGTCGGCCGCCCACGTGACCGACGGCACTGTTCCGGTGTGTGGGACACACTTCCGCCCCGGGCTGATTCGTCCATAGTGGACAGACAGGAGAATGGGCTAACGGCCCTGTCTGGACGACGGTGCCTGCCCCTAAGTTTGCCGCATGAGCCTCGGTCCCGATGGTGCCCAGCCACGTCCGCTGGGCAGGTCCAGTTCCGCCCCCAACCTGACGAGGCGCCCCGCGCCTCCCGTTGCGCCACAGCAGGTCGAGGTCCCCGCACCACCGGCCGAGATCGATCCCGAAGTCGAGGCGGCGATCGAGGCACAGGTCGAGGCCGAACTCGCGCTGCCCGCTGACGGCACCGCGGCGGGCCCGGTCGCCGATCCGGTGATCGCGCTGTTCGACACCGCGTTCACCTCGGCGTCGCTGGGCACCGAGCAGGAGTTGAGCGGTGTGCGCGTCGTGCTGAAGGACCCGCCGCACCGCATGGTCGGCAAGGTCGTGAAGAACGGTGTTCCGCTGCTGGCGATCACCAAGGACATGTCGCAGGGCCTGGTGGGCAACGGATACGAGTCGTTCACGCTGGAGATCGTCACCACCCCGACCGAGGGTTCCGACCTGCTCGGCTGGATCGACCGGATCGAGGCGTTCGACCTGCTCGTGCCCGAGATCGTGGCCGCCTGCCAGGCCGGTGGCGCCCTGAGCGCCATGGTTCTCGGCGACTCGTACGAGCTGGTGATCACCCTGCCGAACCATCTCATCGTGAAGGACCCGGCGGCCAGTGGGATCGGGGTAGCGGGCTCCGACCGGCAGGGCACCCTGGGCGTCCCGATGGACTGGCTGCTGCTGCCGTTCGCCCCGGACCGGCGCCCCGCGCCCGCGGCTCACGGGACCGCGGACAACCCGTGGCCCGCCGAGCCCGAGTTTCCCCTGTCGGACGGCGTCCCGATGCCGACCTGGTTCCTCGCCGAGGCCGCCGTGCGCGCCGCGGACCACTGGAACAATCCCTTGCAGGAGCAGGTGTACGCCCTGCTGGAGTCCGCGATCCAGCAATTCCTGCGGGTGCTGCGCCGCTATCCCAAGGTGGTCGCCACGATCACCGAGTACGGCAGGGCGGCCGACGCCGAAACCGACGCGGAGGCGCTGCTCGACCTGGTTCTCGCGCAGGAGTCACCGACAAACCTGGCGCTGCTCGAAGCCAAGGAGGAATGCCTCAAGGCGCAACTCGGCTCGCTGGCGGCCATGACAAGGGCCAAGATCGCGATGCGCAAACTGGTGATCAGCCCGGGCTGGAAGAACAAGTGGCCGGTGCTTCCCCGGACTCCGCTGGTCGCGCTGCTGACCCTGCTGTCCGCCGACGAGGAGGCGGACGTGGTGGCCGCGATCCGGGGCTGCGACATGCTGGAGTTCGAAGACGAGCTCGGGCTGACCGTGATCGCCTGGGCCAAGACGCATATCCTCGCCGGGCAGAGCCTCGGCGGCCACCACATCGATCCGCCGATGATCGATGGCAGGCCCGGTTTCCTGATCGAGTACCGAGGCAGCCACCCCTACTTCTTCGTCGACAAGTTCTACTACGCCGAACCGGAGACCGGGATTCACCTGCACGAGCCGGTGGAAGCCCGGAGAACGCGGGCGCGAGCGTGGCTCAAGCGGCGCAGACACTCGATCTGAGGACGGCGCCGGTCAGCCGTCGAAGTTGGTCCGCGGGGTCAAAATGTCGCCCTGGCGCAGGAAAGTCCGCACCGCGACCAGCAGGGTCTCGTCGTAGCCGTAGACCTGGACCACGTCCGGCGTGCCCGCGCCGGGTACGGGGATCGGCCCCGGGTTCCCGCCAAGGTCGGCGGTCAGCCGCGGCCTGCCGTCGGCGACGATGTCGGCCCGGTCGACGCCGAGCACGCCGAACGTCGCGGTCAGCTCGCCGCCCGCCTCGGCCAGTTCGACGTCGAACCGGCGCGGCTTGCCCTGGTCGAGCAGCGCGGCGGCGGCGGCCATCAGCGCGGCGTCGGCGTCGAGGATGTCGTCGCGGGTCACCACGTGGTGTTCGTCGGGGACCACGCCGTAGTCCTCAAGCGGGGTGCCCGCGTTCGGCCCGACGCGCAGCAGTCGGCGGATCACCACGGACAGGTCGGCGCCGTCGGGCAGCGGGCGGAACGGGAACTCGCCCGCCGAGGGCAGCGAGGCGAGCAGGTTCGACATCGACCAGATGTTTCCGCCGCCCGCCCCGGTGTTGCCGTCGATGCCGAGCACCAGCCCCAGCCCGTTGTCCTGGAACCCGGCGGCGAAGATGTCCGCGGCGGAGTAGCAGCGGGCGTCGGTCACCAGCACCACCGGTCCGAAGAACGACTGGGGGACTTCGGCGAGCAGCTCGGTCGGGGTGAACGGGATGGCGGCCGAGTGCTGGGCGCCGGATTCCATCGCCTGCTCCATCGAGGGCAGCCAGCCCGCCATGCTGTCGTTCGCACGGCAGATCCGCAGGTTGAGCAGCGTGGCCGCGAACTGCGCGGGCTCGGGCTCGATCCGTCGCGGGGTGAGCGCCTGCAGACACAGCTCCGACGCCGCGATCGCGCCGCCGAGGTTGCCCCGGATGTCGAGGACCAGCCCGTCCTGCGGCAGCCGGGTGAGCAGCCGGACGAACTCGCGGACGAACCCGATGACGTCGGTGGTGGAGAAGGTGCGGATTCGCAGGTGGCCGAACGTCTTGCCGCCGGCGGTCACCTCGCGCGCCTCGAACACCGTCGACCAGCCAGGCGCGACGGCCACGTCTTCCGCGCCCCGGTCGACCGGTTCCCCGGTCCGCTCGGCCTCGATGACCTCCGGGGCGAACAGCACGGTGCGCAGCCGGGCGAGGCACGCGCCCTCGATGTCGATCCCGAACGCGACGTCGGTCGCCATCGCCCGCGCCGTGTCGGACGCGGCCGGAACGAGCGATCGGACATCCCACTCCAGCCGGATCTGCCGGGCCATGCCGGTGAGGTCGACGTAGTTCACCGCGATCCAGTCCTCGTCCGGCGGCGGCCCGAACGCGAGTGAGCGCACCGTGAACCGCTCGACCGCGCGGGCGTGCCGGGACTCCGGGTTGGCGCCGGGGAACCGATCGGCGAAGCGGTCGATCGCCCGCGCGATGGGCACGCCGTTCCACTGCGTCACCTCGACCCCGAACCGGAACGTCTCATGCCCGATCTCGCCCGCGTCGGCCCGCCGCCGCCCGACGAGGTAGCGCCGCCGCCCGTCCTCGGTGAACTCCTTGAGCAGGAACGGCAGCACGGCGGCGGCCCCGTTAAACGGCCGCGGCAGCGTGTAGCGGGTGTGCAGGTCCCGCAGGGAGTTGAAGATGTCGACCAGTTCGGCGTGGAACTGCCACTCCAGGACCGGCTTGTCCGATCGGCCGAGCCGGGCTTGCATCAGGCGCAGCCGCTGGACCGGATTGATCCCGTACCGCGCGACCTTGAACGGCAGCAGCCCGTAATTCTGCTCCAACACAAGCAAAGCCTGCGCGACGATCAACTGCCGGTCCGCCACCGACAGCCTGCCGATCTCGGTCGTGCGGAGAAACTCCGGCAGGGACATCGCCGCGGAGAGTTCACCCGGTATCTCGACCATACCTGTCAGATCGCGGCACCCGGTCCGAATGTGACCGCTGACGGCGGATGGACGGCCGGGGCGCGGCTACCGCGCTCGCAGTTCGAGCCAGTGGGCGAGATCCTTGATCTCGTGATCGATCGCCGCGGTCATGGTCTTGGTGAACGGGACGTCCTGGTGGATCGCGTGGATCAGCAGCACCCCCGCTTTGCGGTCGGCGGTGGCGTCGAGTTTGCCCACCAACCGGTCGCCGTGCAGCAGTGGTAGGGCGAAGTATCCCCAGCGACGTTTGGCGGCGGGTTTGTACATCTCCAGTTGGTAGTCGAATTCGAAGAGGTCGACGGTGCGCTTGCGGTCGTGGATGAGCCGGTCGAACGGGGACAGCAGTGCGGCGCGGCCGGAGAACGGTTGGTCCAACTGGGACGGATCGACTCGCCAGGTGCCTGTGACGCCCTCGACCACGGCGGGCTCACCGGCCTCGCCCACGTCCACCGGTTCGACCGGGCATTCCGGCCCCCGGGCCCGGGCGATGCCCAGCGCGCGCAGCCGTCGCTCGTTGCGGGTCCGCAGGGCCTGGTCGGCCGGGGGCACCGGATCACCGGGGTAGACCCGCGTCGCGAGGTCCCAGAGTCGGTCGCGGCCCGCGCGGCCCGCTACGGCGACCTCGCCGCGCAGCACCAGGAACTCCAGCAGTTGGGTGACGTTGCGATTGTTGGTCCAGCCGGTGGATTTCCACGGCACCGTGCACGTGTCGGGCAGATCGCGCGACGGCAGCGGTCCCGACGAACCGAGCCGGTCGAGGATGTCCAGCCTGCACGCGTCGTTGGCGTGCACCCAGTCGCGGCGGTATTCCTGCCAGGAGAGCAGCTCGCCGCTTCCGGGCCACTCGGTCATCTCGGCGCGGTACAACGCGAGATCCGCACTGGGCCGGATCATCGCGCGGAACTCAAGCAGCGTCCGGTCCGCCAGCGCCGCGGTCAACTCCGCAGGCGCATACGACGACCCGAGACGGCTCCACGCCACGAGGTCCGCGTTCGGCGCGATGGCGGCGGTCGGGTCGATCTGCAGGAGAGTCAGGTGGCGCACCACATCGACCAGTTCCGCCGGGCGCGAGCTGTCCAGGAGCTGCGCGCGCACGGCGATACGGCGCGCATCGGCCCGCGAGAGGTGGTGGACGGTCACGGCACACGAGGCTAGTGGTCACGACCGGACCAGGTCACCTGGTGGTGACGGCCATGCGCCAGGTGAGGCCAAGGGGTGCGCCGTCCTGCCGAATCAGCAGACGTGCGAGTAGGCGGTCGATGGTGTCGCGGTCGGCTGGTGGAGCGTCGCGGTAGGCGGCGTGCGCGGTGGGCGCCAACGGCGCGAACTCCGGCCAGTACTCGGCAGGTGTCGAGGCTGTGTGCTGGTGGGTGAACCGGTGCCAGGCGGGGGCGGGGAATCCCGCTCCGGCGAGGGTCGCGGCCAGCTCGGCCTCGGTGGTGGCGAACGGGCCACGGATGCCGGGCGGGCGGATCAGCGTGTCGCGGACGTGCGCGATGGTTCCCGCGCCGAGGGTGATCAGCCTGCAGGTGGGGGCCTCGGCCCAGGTGTGCACCAGCAGGACGCCCCCGGGGCGCAGGACTCGGGCGACCTCGGCGGCGGTGCGGTCGAGGTCGGGGAACGCCCACCAGGTCGACAGCAGGACCACCGCGTCGGCCGTCGCGGTTCGCAGCGGCAGCCTGCCCGCGTCCGCCTGGACCCAGCCCGCCAGGGGGTCGGTCCTGGCTCGGACCCGTCGCAGGGGCACCGCGCACAGGTCGGCCCCGACGCGGAGCGTGTCGTGCGGGAGCGCTTGCAGGAAAAGGCTTTCACCGCAGGCGATGTCGAGGACGACCGACCCCGGAGTCCGCGGCACCAGGCCCAGCGCCGAGTCGAGCACGGCGCGGGCGGCGTGCCCCGGCGCCGCGGGGCGGTCGTGGACGGTGTCCCAGTGGCTCCTGGCGTAGTAGTCCATCAGGGCGCCCAGACCGCGAACCACACCAGCCACAGCGCCAGGCCCGCGATCGCGACGTGCGCCAGGATGGTGAGCACCGCGAAGACCCGGCAGCCGAGCCTGACGGACAGCGGATCGCCCGCGGCGCCCCGACCGAGCAGGTGGGCGAACGAGCGGCTGCGGAGATTCGCGCAGCCGGGGAGCCCGGTCAGCAGCAGGTAGGTGTCGCCGTCGAAGAAGGGGAGCATGGTGGGGATCACGCACACCGTGCCGGACAGGACCATGATCAGCCCCAGCGTCCGCAGCGGGTCGGGGAGCGGCCCGAGCCAGCAGGCGGCGCCGATCGCGGCGTAGGCCAGGCTGCCCAGCGGGCCCGCCGCGACCGTGACCAGCCGGGGGCCGAGCGGTAGCGCCGCCCACCGGGACTGGTCCGGCTCCGTCCAGGCGAACACCACCAGCGACCGCAGACCGACGCCGACCTCCCGCACGGCGACGCCGTAGGCGCGGCAGGCGAGCGCGTGGCCGCCCTCGTGGAACACCGTCGACGCCGCGGTGACCAGGTAGAGCCACAGCAGGTTCCAGCCGCGCAGCCCGGCCGGGACGGCGGCGACGAACTCGTCGAACCGGGTGGTCAGCAGCATGAGGACCGCCGTGGTCACGGCTGTGATCGCCAGCACCCCCGGGCGGCGGACCAGCCAGGGCACGGCGTGCAGGACGCGGTCCAGGGCGCGGGTCGGGTCGGCGGCGGCGAAGTCGAGCCGGGTGGCGGCCATGGCCGCGCGGGCGAGTCTGCGGCGCGGCGCCGTGCTCTCCAGGATTCCCAGGCCCAGCAGCTTCTGCTCGAACGCGCGCAGCTTCGCGGGCGGGCCGATCGGCAGGCCGTCGCGGCGCAGCGCGTCGGCGAGGCGGGCGTAGGTGCCGGTGCCGTCGAAGCGGCGGGCGACGTCGAGTTCCGCCTTGCCGAGCACCCACCGCGACCGGGTGCGCGGGTCGGTCACGGCGAAGCGGCCGTCCGTGGGCTCGACCACCAGGCGTGCCGGGAACCGGCCGCGCACGGTCTCTGTCTCCGCTGTCACTGTCGCCTCCTGCTCAGGCTCGCGGCGGGACCAGGTAGGACATCCGCAGTTCGGCGGTGTGCGCGCCGAGGTCGTCGGTGAGCCACAGCTCGTCCGGGCTGGGGGTCAGCTCGGAGAACCGCAGCCGGGTCGCCGTCCGGGCGATCTTGGCGAAGGTGTCCACCGCGATCGGGTTGGCCCAGTCCAGGTAGAGCGGCTTGACCTCGGTGTCGGCGCGGAAGAACACCCGCCTCGGCAGGCCGGTCGCCCGCGCCCAGGCGCGCAACGCGGTGTAGTGGGCGAACTCCTCGGCAGGCCGCGGGGCGTCCGGGATCCTGGTCGGGTCCGCCGCCCACGCCCGCCGCCGCGCGACGACGCCGTGGTAGCGCAGCCGGGCTGTGGTCTCGCCGCCGAGCACCGCGCCCGCCAGGCCGAACATGACCTGTTGCAGGTCCGACGACAGCACGGTCACCATGTCCTCGGTCCGGCCGGTGGCCCGGTCGGTGAACCGCACGATCCCGTCGACGGTCCGCACCCGGCCCCGGCCCGCCGGGATGGTCCGCTCCGGCGGGCACCGGCTGGTGGCCCCCGGCACGACGACCTCGTGCAGCGTGTCGGTGACCGGCCAGCTCAACTGGGAGCGCTGGTAGGCGGCGTCGGTCGTGGCCAGCACCACCCGGCCGCCGCAGACGAGCTTGTCCGCGAACGCCAGCGCCTCGGCGGCGTCGTCGAGGAACGGCAGCGCGACCGACTGCATGGCCCCCAGCACGCACGGGTGAATCTCGCCGAGCACGACCGTGTCGAGGGTGGCCGGGTCGCGGCCCGCGATCAGCACGTCCGGCGACATCACCCCGACGCCCAGCACGTCGCCGAACCGGGCGTGGTCCGGGAAACGCGCGCGCAGCCGGTCGGCGACCACGCTGAGGTGACTGTCGTCGAACTCGACTTCCTCGGTGTCCCAACCGAAACCGGCCCACGCGGCCACGAGTGTCGCCCGCACCGCGGCGTCGATCTCGCGCCGGACCCTGGTGATCGTCTCGGTCGTGCGCGCCGCGTGCAGGAAGACCGGGAAGTCCTCGGCCACCACGCTCGCGTAGTGCGCGTTGAGTTGGCTCGCGACACACTCGGCGACCAGCCGGTACAGGCTCAGCAACGGCGGTATCCGCCGCGCCAGCACGGAAGCGAGCGCGCCGCCGACCCGAAACCGCAGGTTGCGCTGGCAGTCCTCGTAGACCGGCAGCCTGCCCGCGTACGCGGTTCCCTTGTCGCGCGCGGTGTCCACCGTCGCCGACGCCAGCACCGACCGCAGCTCGGCCAGCAGCGCGCGCCGCTCGGTCAGGCCGGTCTCGTGTTCGAACCGCGCCCGCAGTTCCTCGACCCTGGTCGTCACCGGCAGCGCGCGCCCGACGGCGGCCTCGATGGCCAGTGGGCCTGCCGCGCATTCCGGCGGCACCGCGAGCACCCGCCGCACGACGCCGGACTCCACGAGCCTGGTGGGCACGGTCGTCGCCGTCCCGGCCTCGATCGCGCGCAGCACCGACGCCGTGTCCGCGGACAGCGTCACCCGCTTGCCCAGTGGCACCCGCAGGTGGTCGCCGTCGAGGTCGCACGCCGGGTGCAGACTCGGCGCGACCGGCTCGGCTGGGCCGATCGCCGCGCAGAGTCCGCGCAGCGCCCAGTGCTCGACCCGCACCGACCGCCGCGCCAGCCTGCCCGCGGCCGGGTCGATCGGCGTCAGGGACACCGATTCGGCGGCCTCCTGGTCGATCGTGCCCCAGGCGAGCGGGCCGAAGAAGCTGACCGTCTCGTTCTTGGCGCAGAACCGTTGCAGGTAAGCCCATCCCAGCCGCACCCGTTGCCGGAGCCGGACGTTGGGCGCGGCGAGGTCGGACCCGAGCAGTGCGGCCACCCGGTCCACCGCGTCCACATTGGACAGCAGCAGCGCCTCGGCGACCTCGGGCTCGGCGAGCCGGGCGACCAGCGCGCGGCGCGCGGCGAGTGCGGCGGCCGCGAACGCCTCGGGATCGTCGTACGCGGGGTGGGCGGGGTCGAGCAGTTCGGGCCGCGCCTGCTCGTCGAGCCAGTGCCAGGGGAACCCCGTCGACCGCAGCCACAGCCAGGGAACGAGCATTCACCCACTCCCCGCCGGGGCCAGCACCACGCCGAGCCGCACGAGCGAGGCCAGCAGCGCGCCACGATCCCGGGTCGCGGAGATCTCCTCGGCCGTGCGGGGCGTTCGCAGCTCGGCCACCAGCTCCACCGCGGCGGGCGGCACCGCGACGATCCGCCGCCGCAGGTCCGGCGGCCGGAGGTAGACCAGGAACGTGCGCGGCGCGGCGGCGGGCTCGGTCCGGCCGAGCGACGCGCCCTCGCGCAGCCACGGCGCCACGTCGAGCGCTGTGTCGACCGAGGTGACCAGGTCGATCGACCGGTAGGCGCCGGTGGCCGGGGTCAGGTCGACCGGCTGCTCGGCCGCCTCGACGGTGATCCGCACCCCGGCCCGCTCGATGGCCGCCAGCTCGGTGAGCCCGGTCAGCGCGGTGAACTCCGGCCGTCCGACCAGGTAGTCCAGCACGCGGCCGCCGTAGGTGAACACGTACGGCCCGAAGTCCAGCCACCGCACGGAGTCGAGGAACGCCGCGGCCAGCGCCTCGATGTCGACGGTGTGCGCGCGCAGCAGCCGGTGGGTCAGCGGCGCGGCGGTCTCCAGGGCGTTGACGAACGAGCTGACCATGCGGAACCGGTAGTTCGCGATGAAAAACCGGGTGCCCGCCGCCGTGCGGGCGTACTCCTCGGCGATCGCGAGGTCGCCGTCCGCCAAGCCGAACTCGCCTGCCCGCGCCCGCAGCGTCCCGGCGAACATGGCCTCCTGTAATCGCTGCTCGCGCAGCACCCGCCGCCACACGTGCCAGACGGCGTTCGCGTCCAGCTCCGTGCCGGCGGTCATCCGGCCACCCCGTGCGGCGCCATCGCCCGCGTCCAGGCCGCCTTGGCCCTGGCCAGGTCGGCCACGATCATCGACTCGTCGTCGCCGCCGAGCAGCCGGGTGCCCTCGTGGTGGCAGCGGCCCTGGTACTCCAGGATCACCGCGCCCGGCCGGGCCCGCTCCAGCAGCCAGTCGAGCATCTCCCACACCGGCTCGGGCACCGGGCTGTCGTGCCAGTCGTGGTAGAGCCCGTCGTGCCAGCTCCCGCCCGCCAGGTGCACGGCGATGACCCGGTCCAGCGGGATCGTGTCCAGGTACTCCTGGGTCGAGAAACCCTTGAGGTTAAGGGAGTTCGCGTAGATGTTGTGCAGGTCGAGGTGCAGGAACGTGCCGGACGCGGCGACCAGTTCGGCCATGAACTCCGCCTCCCGCATGGTCGAGCCGGGAGTGCGCAGGTAGTAGCTGGCGTTCTCGTGCGCCAGCGGCACGCCGTACAGCTCCTGCAGCCGCGCGGCCCGCTCGGCGATCCGCTGGACCTCCGGCCGGGAGAACTGCACCGGGCTGCTCCAGATGTCGAGCCAGGACTCGTCGCCGTAGAAGCTGTGGTCGGCCACCCAGGGGCTGCCGATCGCCCGGGTCATCGGCACGTGGCGGCGCACCGCGGGGGTGCGGTCGAGGTCGCCGAAGCCGAAGTCGCAGCCGTAGTTGGAGTGCGCCAGCAGCGGGGTCCGCTCCTTGAGCGCCATCAGCTTCTCGAAGGCGCCCGGGAGGAAGACGTACGGACTGTCCAGCGGCCCCATGAACGGGTCGAGCAGGACCTCGAAGAGGTCCACCGCCAGCGACTCGAACGGGAACCAGTCGAGGATCTCGGGGTTGTACTGGATACCGACACCGATCGGGTCCGGTCGGTCCATGCTGCCTGCCTCCTCGTCACTCACGTGACCCAGGTGAGGGCGATCGACGCCACCAGCGCCGTGCCCATGCCGATCTTGAACACGGTGAACCGGGTCGGCGAGGTCAGCCAGTGCCGCACCGCCGAGCCGAACAGCGTCCACATGCTTATCGCGGGCACGCAGACCACGGCGAACACCGCGCCGACAAGCAGTGCGCTGGTCAGCGGGCTGCCGTCGAAGCTGTAGGCGCCGACGGCGCCGACGGCCATCGTCCACACCTTCGGGTTCACGAACTGCAGCGCCGCCGCCTGCCACAGCGACACCGGCTTGGTGTCCGGCCCGCCCTCCTGCGGCACGCCCATCCGCAGGATCTGCCAACCCAGCCAGCCGATGTAGAGCGTGGCGAGCACGTGCATCGCGACCCGCAGCCACGACGCCGCCTCGAACACCTGGCCCAACCCGGCCGCCACGACCACGATGACGGTCGGGATACCGATGCACACCCCGACCGCCGCGGGCAGCGCCAAGCGCAGGCCGAACCGCGCGGCGACGCTGAGCAGCAGCAGGGCGTTCGGCCCCGGCGTCATGGTCGCCACGGCGGCGAACAGCGCGAGCTGCGCCGCCCATTCCCAGGTGAACAAATCAGCCGAAGACCTTGCTCTCGATGACCTCGATGTCGTCGAGGTCGAACTCCTCGATGCCGGAATCCGGCTCCGGCGCCGCCGGGGCGGCGGGCTCGACGGTGTCGACGCGCGCGGATTCTTGGCTCATCATCATTCTCCTGGACCGAAAAAGGGAGTGCGGACACGCGGCGGACTAGGTCGACGCCGCGCGCTCAGACGGTATTGAGCACTTGCGTTTCCTGTCAAGGAGCAAATCCGGCGGCGTTTGCGCGCAATGCCCGACCGGAGTGCGACCGAACGGCCTAGTGGGTCGCGGCGCTATGCGTTACCGGTCAATTGTTGTGGCGGCGGCGAAATACGGTGGGCCCGTCCGTCTGCCGCTATTCGGACCACGATGTAGCGCCGGTCGATCGCCTGTGGACACCCGCGAGGGGTCCCGACGCCCGGTCGATGGCGGTACCGTGCGCGCATGTCGGAACCTCCGTACCGTCGCGACGTCCCGCCACGAGGGCCTCGGCGGCCCGCCGACCAGTGGGACCAGGGCGACCAGCGAAACCCGATGGGCGGCTATCCCGATCCGCGCGGCGGCCCGCCGCGCCACCAGCCCCAGTCGCCCTACGAGTCCGCGCCGCGCTACGCGCCACCGCCCGGCTACCGCGAGCAGGCCCGGCAGCCCGCGCCCCGCGCGCAGTCCCCGGCCCAGCCGCCCGCCCGGCAGTCGGCTCCTGCCCGGGAGCGCGACTCGGCGTCGGGCCTGCGGCTCCCGGGACTGGGCCTGCTGCTGGCCATCCTCGGTGCCCTGGTCCAGGTCGCCAGCCTGACGGTGCTGCCGTGGCTGACCGCGACCGGCGGGGACACCGAGTCCCTGATCGGTCTCTGGCGCCGCCTCTCCGACGGCGGCGCGACCAGCTTCGGCGACTGGTACGTGCTGATCGGCAGCTATCCGCTGGTCATCCTGGGCATCCTGCTGTCGTTCGCGGCGGTGCTGGAGTCGGTGGCGATGAAGGTGGTGTGGGCGGGCCTGATGTTCCTCGGCCTCGGCTACCTCGTCCTGCGCTACGGCCTCGGCCCGCTCACCGGTGCCTTCGGCGTGGACAAGGGCTTCGACACCACCGAACTGGTCGTGGCCGTCGCCGCCGTGGCCGTGGCGGTGCTGATGATCTTCGTCCTGAAGACCGCGGTCACCATGTTCCGCCGGGTCGCGGCCCTGATCCTGCTCGCGTTCGGTGGCCTCCACCTCTCCGCGGTGATGGACCTGGCGGACGGCGCGGGGGTGAGCCTGGGCGCCTACGGCCCGGCGGTCGGCTACCTGCTGACCGGCGTCGCCGCCCTGGTCGGCCCCCGGCGCCTCATCCCCGGCGGCTAAGGCGCCTGCGCGATGAACCGGCCGTAGCGCAGGTAATCGCCGTGGGTGGCGATCATGGCCCGGTAGTATTCGACTCCGCGCCGGGTCGGCTCGTTGCGCTGGGGAAGCAATTCGAGTTCCTTTAGCCGCTGCTTGAGCGCGCGATCGGTGTAATCGGTCAGGTCTTCGGCGGCGAGCACGGTGAATCCGGCCCCTTCGAGGAGTCGGGTCGTCTCCTCGATCGATATCTGGCGCCAGATATCGGGCTGGTACAGCTCCCGGAAGCTGGGCACGGCGTGGTACGCCTCGTTGAGGGTGCCGCGGTGGCCGCTCGTCCAGTCGTTGAAGGCCAGCAGGGCTTTCGGCTTGAGGTGTTCCCGGGTGCGGCGCAGGGCGGAGGGCTTGTCCGCCCAGTGGCACATCGTCTCGTTGAAATACGCGGCGTCGAATCGGCGGTCGCCGAGATCCAGCGCGCTCGCGTTCTGCTGGTGGTACTCCACCAGGTGGTCCACTCCGTGCAGGGGAGCCACTTCGCGCGCGTTGGCGATCTGCAGCGGACTGATGTCCACGCCGACGATCCGGCAGCCGACGAGTTTGGCCAGCAGCCGCGACGGCGCCCCGTTTCCCTCGCCGACGCTCAGGACCACGCTCTCGCTGGTCAGGTTCAACCTGTCGAACATCGCCGTGATGCCGTCCTGCAGCACGTGCGCGAGGGACTCCACGGCGAAGACGGCGGGATCGGGCGTCCGCGGGTCCAGTTGATACGCCCGATAGATCGCCGCCAACTCCTTCGCGCGGAGCACCATGAACGGGCCGTCCGGGCGATAGGACTGGATCACCCGGTCGACAATCCCGGAATCCTGATTCTTTTCGACGTCGGTTAGCGCGGGCGGTGCCGTCGGGCTGCTCATGGGTTTCTCCGCTCACTCCCGGGTGTCGGTCAAAGGGTGCGCCGGATCGGACTCGGCCAGCATCCGTGCTTCCACCTAATTTCGCCCCTTCGCGCGATCGGTGTAGGTGGTTCGAGATTAGGTGGTTTCGCCGATGTTGCGCCGCGCCGTGGTGCGAAAAATAGGCCGGACACCGACGGGACGACGGGAGGTGATTCTGATGCGGGGTGACGCCAACGCGCAGGTCTGATCGCAACCGGAGCGGCGCGGGGCAGCGTAGCGCCGCCGGTTCACCACGCATTGTCGATATCGACGGGAGGTGATTCTCGTGCGCAAGGGTGACGCCAACCAGCCCGTCTGATCGTGACCGGACGGCATGGTGCTGCCTGGTGACCACGGCGGCACCATGCCGCCTGCGATTCGCCGTGCTCCGCGAAGTTGCCGTGATCCGCGAGGAAAGGTGTGGCCGTGCTTTATCTGGAGCGGATCGGCGCGTTCGTGCCGCCGACGCGGGCATCGGTGAGCGACCTGCGCGGTGAACTCGGGCTGACCGAGTCCAAGGTTCGCCTGTTCGCCCGGTTCCTCGGGCTGGAGAAGATCGCGGTGGCACCGGACCTCGACCTGGTCCAGATGCTCGTGCCCGCCGCGCGGGCCGCGCTCGGCGGCACCGATCCGGCGACTGTCCGCGCCATGGTCCACACCCAGACCGTGCACCACGCGCTGCCCGGCAAGCGGGCACTCGGCCAGGTCGCCGCCGCGCTCGGCCTGGTCGACGCGACCGCATTCGCCGTGTCCCACCAGAACTGCGTCGCGAGCATCTACGCGGTGCGGCTGGCCCGATACCTGCTCGCCGGTGAACCGCGGGGGAGTCGGGTGCTGGTCACCGCGGGGGAGAAGATCGCCTCGCCCGCGCTGCGGCTCATCCCGGACACCTCGATCATGGGCGAGGCCGCGGCGGCGTACCTGGTCAACGCGGGCGCGGGCGGCGACGAAGTGCTGGCCACCGGCATTCGCACGCTGGGCCGGTTCTACCGGGGCAGCGACTGCTCCGCCGACGAACTCCAGGAATACCGTCGATGCTACGTCGACACGCTCGCGACGGTACTCACGGACGCGTTGAGCCGCGCCGGTGTGGGGCTGGGCGAATTCGCCGCGATAATGCCGCACAACGTCAATCGGGTGTCCTGGCAGCAGGTGGCCGATTGCCTGGGGATTTCCTTGGCCAAGGTCTATCTCGACACTCTTCCCGCGCTCGGACACTGCTTCGGCGCCGACCCGTTCATCAATCTGGCCGACGCCCGCGCCACGGGTCGGGTCGGACCGGGCGACATCGTCGTCCTGGTCTCGGCCGGACTCGGCGCGACCTTCGCCGCGCTGGTACTCCGTCTCGGACAGGAGGTCGGCTGATGACTGCGCAGCCGGTCATGTGTGACCTCGGCGAGTCCGCCTTCGGGGCACGGCTGAAGCAGGCCGTGGTCGGCGACCGGCGGGCCCGGTTCGTCTATCTCAACAACTTCGAGGTGGAGCGGAGTTGGGCGCGGGGCGAACCGGCACTGCCCGGCGCCCGGATCGCGTTCGCGACCTCGACGGTGAACCGGATGGAGGAGATGGGCGTCCTGCTCGCCGACCCCGGTGACATCGTCGTGCTCAAGGCGCCGCTCGACCCCGGCTACGCCGACTACCTGCGCGGCCTCGGCTGCGCCGCGGGCGAGGTCGTGGTCGTGGACCGCAACGACCCGGTCCGCTCGGTGACCGAGGACGCGCTGGCCGCGCCGCGACTGCTCGCCACCCTCGGTGCGCTCGTCGACGGGCGCACCCACCTGATGCCGCTGGGCATCGGCGTCGCCGAGCAGGAGTTGGCCGTCCGCACCGGACTGCCGCTCGCCGGGCCGTCCGCGCGGGTCTGCAAGTCGGTCAACGGCAAGATATACAGCCGCGGGCTGGTCGACGCCGTCGGGCTGCGCGCGATACCCGGGACGGTGTGCGAGACCGTCGACGATCTCGCCCGCGCGCTGGCGACATACCTGCCCGGCGGCGACCGGGTCGTGGTCAAGGAGTCGCTCGGGGTCTCCGGCCGCGGCATGATCGTGCTGGACGGCAGGCGGCGGGCCGAGTCGCTGCTGCGGATGCTGGCGCGCCGGGGCCAGGACGCCAGAGTCGATGTCGTGGTCGAGACCTGGATCGAGCGCGGCACCGACCTCAACTACCAGTTCCTGCTCTCGCGCACCGGCGAGGTCCGGTTCGCGACGGTCAAGGCGGCCGTGGTCGACCGAGGTGTCCACAAAGGACATCGGTTCCCGGTCGACCTGTCCGCCGCCGTCACCGACGAGCTGCACCGGGCCGCGGACCTCATCGGCCGGGTGCTGTTCGCCGACGGGTACTTCGGCATGGTCGGCGTCGACGCGATTCTCGGCCCGGACGGCACTCTGTACCCCTGCCTGGAGATCAACGCGCGGCTCAACATGTCCAGCTACGCGAGCCGACTGGCCGAGCGGTACATCGGACCCGGCAGGCACGCGGTGGCCGCGACCCTGGCGCTGCGGCCGAGCCGCACGTTCACCTTCGCCGAGGTGGCCGACGCGCTCGGCGACCTGCTGTTCGACGGCTCGGGCGACTCGGGGCTGCTGGTCAACGGCTTCGCGACGCTCAACGCCGCCGCGCCGGAGGGCGGCCAGGACTTCCCCGGCCGGATCTACGCCATCGCCATCGCGGGCGACGACGAGTCGGCTGGGCTGCTGCGGCAGCGGGCGCAGGACCGGCTGCAGGCCATGGTGGGGTGGCCGCCGTGCTGAGCCGGGACCGGTTCGCCGAGCTGGCCGAGGAGTTCGGCACCCCGCTGTACGTCTACGACGGCGACGCGCTGGTGGACGCGATCACCGAGCTGCGGTCGGTGCTGCACCCGGCGCTGGAGGTCTGCTACTCGCTCAAGGCGAACCCGAACATCGCGGTGGTGGCGCTGCTGCGCGGGGGCGGCGCCCGGGCCGAGGTGTCCTCGCTCGCCGAGCTGTACACCGCGCTCGCCGCGGGCGTCCCGGCCGACGAGATCATCTTCCTGGGCCCGGGCAAGAGCGAGGCCGAGCTGTGCGCGTGCGTGGACACCGGGGTCGACGCCATCGTGTGCGAGTCGTTCGCCGAGTTGGCGCGGATCGACGCGATCTGCGCCGACCGGGGCGTCCGGGCGCGGGTCCTGCTGCGGGTCAACCCGGCGAGCGCGGTGGCGGGCGCCCGGCTGGCCATGGGCGGCAAGCCGCGCCAGTTCGGCATCGACGAGGCCCAGGTGCTCACGGCGACCGACCTGGATTCCCGCCACCCGCACATCGAGTTGGCCGGAATCCAGGTCTACCAGGGCACCCGCATCCTCGATGCCGCCGTCATCGCCGAGAACACCCGCTCCGTGCTCGACCTTGCCGAGCGGGTCGCCGAGCACACCGGGATCGGGCTGGCCGCGGTCGACATCGGCGGCGGGCTCGGCGTCGCCTATTTCGCCGGGGAGCACGACCTCGAACTGGCCGCGCTCGCCAAGCTGCTCAACCCGCTGCTGGAGCGGTTCGCCGCGGCGCACCCGGACACCCGGCTGATCATGGAGTCGGGCCGGTTCCTGACCGCCCGCGCGGGCACCTACCTGATGCGGGTGCGGTATGTGAAGGAGTCGATGGGCAAGCGGTTCGCGATCACCGACGGCGGCACGCACCACCACATGGCCGCGGTCGGAATCGGCTCGTTCGTCAAGCGCAACTTCCCGATCGAGGTGTTCAACCGCGAGGCGACCGACCACGAGCCGTGGCAGGTCACCGGACCGCTGTGCACGCCGAACGACACCGTGGCCAAGGACGCGCCGCTGCCGCCGCTGCGCCCGGGTGACCTGCTCGGCGTGCTGCGGTCGGGCGCCTACGGGCCGACCGCGTCGCCCGGACTGTTCCTCAGCCACGGCTTCCCCGCCGAAGTGCTCGTCCACCGCGGCCGGGCCCACCTGGTCCGCGTCCGCGACTCACCGGCAGACCTGCTGGCACCGCAACGACTGCCCGACCTGACCAGTGAACAGGAGTAGCAGGGTGACTCCTCCGCCAGCTGTAGCAGGCGGCTTCTCGCTAAGCCGCCGGAACGGTTTCACGCAGGACCAGCCCGGCCCTGTATGCGATGTTGAGTGCGCCGACGACGTCGGCGTTGGCGGTGTATCCGCATGCGACACAGATGAAGTCGGCTTGAGTGGGGCGGTTGTGTGCGGACACGTGCCCGCAGTCGGGGCAGGTGCGGGAGGTGTTGCGGGGGTCCACAGGGATCAGTACGCGACCGGCGCTTTCAGCCTTGTGCGTGAGGATGCCCAGGAACACCCCCCATCCCGCGTCGTAGATGCTGCGGTTGAGCCCGGCTCTGGCCGCCGCCCCGTTGGGCATGAAGCAGTTTGGCCGTGCAGGGTCGGGTTTCGGTTTTGGGGCGCGAACCATGGTTGCGATGTGCAGATTCTCATGCGCGATCACGTCGAACTCGCGAATCAGACTGACTGCGGTCTTGTGGGCATGGTCAAGCCGCCTACGACGGATCGTGCCGTCCAGAGCAGCGATGTTCCTAGCGGCCTTCTTCCTGCGGCGGGAATGGCGCTTGCAGCGGGACAATGCCTGCTGAGCCCGGATGAGACGCTCCGTCGCGTTGCGGGCGTGGCGCGGGTTGGAGATGTGCCTACCGTCGCTGGTGGTCAGGAAATGGGCGATTCCCACGTCGATCCCGGCCGACTTGCCCGTGACGGGAAGCGGCTGCGCGGGCACGTGGTCGCAGGAGAGGATCACGTACCAGCGATCACCTTCCCGTTTCACCGAAACGGTCTTAATGGTGCCAATGACCGGGCGGTGCCGGTGCACCCGGACATGCCCGATCCCCAGCAACCGAACCCGGGTGGCAGGGCCGTGTGGTGTGGAGTTTCATCGGACACCGTCGCCGTCTTTGGGGAACTCGACGGTGTCGAACCGGTTCGCGCCCCGAAACCGGGGATACCCCGGTTTGTCCCCGGCCTTCACACGCCGGAAGAACGCCTGCATCGCCTTGTCCAGGCGGCGCAGCGTCGCCTGCTGCGAGGAGAACGACCACTGACCCTGGCCCGGATCGGACCTTCTAATGTCCTTCAACTGAGCGGACTGGTCGCCGTAGCGGACGGTGGTCATCGACAGGTGCTGATAGGCGTCCCGACGTTCCTGCAACGCCCCGTTGTACAACGCGCGGTGATCCGCAGCATCTCGGTGAGCGCATTGACTTGCTTGCTGGTGGGACGCAGCAGGAACTTGAACGACCGCCTCACGACGGGTCCTCCGTGGCCTTGCGCCAGAGACCGTCGGCCCCTGTCTCTTATTCGGGCGGCTCAATTCCGCAATCGCCTGAAGGCGACAATCCTCCTGAGAGGTTTCTGATGGACCGTGCCCAGATCGTCGAGTACGTCAGGATCTCCCTGTCCGAGGTGCTCGAAGAGGACATCGCCGAGATCACCGAGGACGCCCGGCTGTTCGAGGACCTCGGTCTCGACTCGACCAGTGCCATCGAACTGCTGATGGCGATCGAGGACACCACCGGCCTCGAAACCGACCTCGACGACCTCGACCCGGAGTTGTTCCGCACGGTCGGCGGCGTGGTCTCGTTCATCGAGGCCGGGCTGTCCGCGGCGACCGCGGCCGCGCGATGACCACCGCGACGGGCGAGCTCCACCTGAGCCGGGTGGGCGCGCGGGTCTTCGCCGAGCGCCCCGGGCACGTCGTCCCGCCTGCCCACGCGCGGATCCTGAACGACCTGGCGCGGGGCGAGTTCGCGCGCAACGGCAACAGCTTCCGCGGCATGACCGCGGCGCTGGTCGCCGACCTCGCCGAGCCGCTGGACCTGGTGGTGCTCGCCTACGCCGAACCGGACCTGCACGTCCCCGAGGTCGCCGGGTGCTACCTCGCGCACGCCTGCCCCGGTGACCCTGTCTCGTACTCCGTCTCCGAGCAGGGCACCGGGGCCACCTTCACCGCGCTGCGGATGGCCGACGCCATGTGCCGCCTCGGCGAGCTGACCGCGGGCGCCGTGTTCGCCCTGGACCGCGCGCTGCTGCTGGACACCCCGAACCTGGACGACTGCGCGGTGCTGCTCCAGGTGGGTACAACCGGCGGGTTGTGCGTGGAGTCGATCACCGAGACCGTGGTGGCCGGCCCGGCCGCCGTGCTCGCCGCCGCGCCGGGCACCCGGTTCCTGGTCGGTGCCGGGCTGTCCGACGCGCTCGCCGGGTCGCCGCTGCTCCGCGCGCCCCGGGTGCACTTGCCGCGGCCGCGGCTCGGCGTCACCAGCGCCTGGGCGACGCTCGCCGACCGGTGGCCGATCACCGAACCGGTGGTGGTGGCCGACTTCGATCCAGACACCCGGCGGCTCTACACCTGTGCGCTGCGGCCGGGAGGTGCGCGGTGAGCAACCAGATGCGGAGGATGGTCGGCCTCGCCGCGCCGTTCGCGGTCTCCAACGTGATCGGCCTCGGCGCGCAGCTCGTCGTGATCGGCATGGTCGGCCGAATCGGCGACGACGCGCTCTACCTGCGGTCGGTGTACATGCCCGCCGCGTTCCTGTTCCTGGCGGTCCAGGTCGGTCTCGGCGCGACGACGCAGGTCGCCACCGCCCGCTGCGTCGGCCGGGGCGACCGGGACGCGATCGCGGGCAACCTCGGCAGCCTCGCGCGGATCGGGCTGCTCGCCTACGCGGCGGTCGGCGCCCTGCTGGTCGCCGCGGCGAGCGGGCCGGTGCTCGGGGTGACGCCGGAGCACCGGGTGGAACTCGCGCTGTTCGTGCTGGCCATGGCGGCCGCCGGGCTGTTCGCGCTGGCGGGGGAGCTGTGCGCGGCCACGCTGCGCGGCATGGGTGTCGGCTCGGCCGCCATCGTGCTCACCTCGATCTTCGCCGCGATCAACATCGCGGTGGTCGCCGCGCTCGGGTTCGGTGTCCGAACAGGACTGTCCGCGGTTCCGGTCGGGCTCGCGGTCGCCGGTGCGGCCAACCTGGTGATCGGGCTGGTTATGTTGCACCGCAAGGGAATTGTCGGCCGGTGGGCGCCGTGGCGGCCCGACATGCTCACGCTGGTCCGGGTGATCGGGCTGCCGGTCGGCGGGTCCTACCTGGTGTTGTTCGTGGTGAACACGGTGATGCTGCGGATCGTCGCCTCGGACGGCGAGTACGCCGTCGCGGGCTTCGCTTCGGGCTACCTGTTGCAGACCGCCGTGATCGTGCCGGGGATCGGGTTCGGCTCGGCCATCGCGGTGCTGATGAACCAGCAGCGCGCGGCGGGCGAGGCCGCCCTGGCCATGGCCACCTACCGACGCGGGGTGGTGCTGGTGGTCGGCTGCTACGCGGTCGTCACCGCGGCACTCGTCATCGCGGGCAGGCGCCTCGCCGAGCCGCTGTCGGCGAACCCGGAGATCGTCGCGGAGGCCGCGCGGTACCTGGCCGTGGTGGGACCGACCTTCGGCGCCACGGCGGTGGTGCTCGCGGTGACCACGGTGCTCGAACACACCGGCCGCGGCCCGATCGCGCTGGGCGCGACCATCGGGTACTTCGCCTTGATCGTCGCGATCGGCGCCTGGGCGGTCGCCGCGACCGGCGATGTCACGGCGCTCTACCGCACGATCGCGGTGGCCGCGGCGATCAGCGCGATCACCGCCCCGCCGATCGTCTGGTACGCGCTGTCGGCCCGCGACAGGCAACGTCAACCGAGTGCGGCGGGATCATGATGGAAACCCGGTGGTCGTCCCGAAGCTATGTCCCCACCGACCTGTCGCGCGTGCTGGATCTGTTCACCGAAGCGGACTTCCGCTTCCGAACCGAGCTGCCGCACCTGCTGTCCGCGGCCGAGGTGGTCGAACTGCTGGCCGCGGACACCCGGCTGCTGTTCGCCGACGGCGAACTGGTCGGCCTGTACGGGATCGATCCGGTCGGCAACCGCCACGGCTGCCACTACCGGCTGCACCTGCGGCTGCGGGCGCACGCGCCCCAGGCGTGGTGGGTGGCCGCGTACCGGGAGATCGTCCGCGCGCTGCGCTGGCGCACCGAAGTGGTCCGGCTGAGCCTGCAGGTCGACGAGACCGACGAGCGCGGCCTGGCCGCGGCCCGCGCGCTCGACCTCACCGACGAGGGCACGCTGCCCGGGGTGGTGGCAGGCGTCGGCGGTCGCACCGGCCCGGCCTGTTTCGCCCAGCTCTGGCCGGTGTGGTCATGACCGCGGTCGCGCTGACCGGGGCCGGGCCGCGGCTCGCCGGATACCGGGCCGAGCACCGCCACCTGCTCACCGGGCCCTGGCTGCCCGGTGAGGGGCTGGCCATGCCGTTGGCAGGCTGGCCCGCGCTGGCCCCCTGGCACACGGTCGAGGCGCCGGAGCCCGGCGCCGCGCGGTACGGGGGGCCCGGGGTCGCGGTCGGCCGCGTCGCCGAGGTGGACGGGGTGCACCGCAGAGCGCGGGTGGAGATCGGGGTGCGGCCGGGCGCGGTCGAGCACGTGCCCGCGCTGGCGCGGCTCGCGGTGTCGCACGCGTTCTCGGTGCTGCACCTGCACCGCGTCACCGCCTGGGTCACCCCGGCGCTCGACCCGCCGACGTCCGCGCTGGCCGCCGCCGGATTCACCCCGGAGGTCGTCATCCCGCAAGGGATCTGGTTCGACGGCCGACCGCTCGACCGTGCCATGTGGACGGTGGTGGACCGATGACCGGGTTTCGCGTGCTCACCGCGCCCGAGGCGGCCGAAGCGCTCGGCGCCGCGCGGGCGCGCGGTTTCCTCGGCCTGGACCCGGTGACCCAGAACGACGACCTGCTGGCCCGCGAACTGACCGAGCGCCAGGCGCGGGTGTTCGGCGCGGGCACCGCCGTGCTCGGGTGCGTGCTGAACCCGGACAACCCGCGCCAGGCGGTGGTGGCCTGCACCACCGACGATCCGGCGCCGCTGGCCGCGTTCGTCGAGTTCCTGCACCGGCACCTGCGGTGCACGTCGTTCATCGCGCACACCACCGACGCGCGGGCCGCGGTGCTGACCGAGTGCGGATTCACCCGGATCGGCACGCTGGCCGACCACGTCTACCGCGGTGGCCGCTACCACGACGAGTACGTCTTTCACCGAGCCGTGGAGGGCCGATGCGCGGGCTGACCATCCGGCACTTCACCCCGGCCGACGTGCCGCTGCGGACCGCCCTGCTGCGTGAACCGCACTGCCTGGAGAACATCGGCGACTGGCCG
This sequence comes from Actinokineospora sp., assembly GCF_052390155.1. Lineage (NCBI taxonomy): Bacteria > Bacillati > Actinomycetota > Actinomycetes > Pseudonocardiales > Pseudonocardiaceae > Actinokineospora > Actinokineospora sp. Next base: position 30,257 of record NZ_JBQTHF010000023.1, read on the forward strand.
CTGCTCACCGACCACGGCGAGATCGTCGCCCGGCAGCACGCCGCGATCGCGCACCGGCAGGCGAGTTTGCGGCTGTTCTGCGTCTGCCGCGGCACTGGCGAGGTCATCGGATTCGTCTGGATGACCGACATCGACTGGCGCAGTCAGACCTGTCAGTTCTCGATTGTCCTAGTGGAGCGGTATCGCGGGGGTTTCGGGACACCGGCCGTCATCACCGCCCGGGAGTACCTGCACAACGAGCTGAACATGCGGGTCGTGGTCAACCGGGTCTTCGAGCACAACACGATGTTGAACTCGCGCGGCCAGCTCACCGCGAGCCGCCAGGTCACCTGCCCGTACGACGGCTACACCGTCGGCGAGTTCCGCACGCAGAGCGCGTGGGTGCAGACCGTCGACGACTTCCGCGCCAGCGTGGCGGAACTTCCCCAACGGCGGGCCGAGTTGCGGGCCCGAATCCAGTCCAGAGCCGCGGAGGTCATCGGATGAGAGTGGGAGTCGACCTGCTGAGCATTTCCCGGTTCGCCCGCGTCGCCAGGCACGAGCGGTGTCTGACGTGGCTGTTCACCGAGGCGGAACTGGCCGAGGCGCGTGGTCTTTCGCCGCGGCGGTCCACCGAGCGGCTCGCGGGCCGGTTCTGCGCCAAGGAGGCGACGGCCAAGGCCATCGGCCGTGGTTTCGGGCAGGGCCTGTGCTGGCGCGACATCGAGATCACCGGCGACCGGTGGGGCTCGCCGTCGGTCACGCTGCGCGCGGGCGCCGCAACCACAGCGGCAGCCGCAAGCATCACCGCCATCGAACTTTCCCTTTCCCACCAAGCAGACCTCGTCATCTGCGTAGCAACCGCCACCCAGGAGTCCACATGACACCCTCAGGTCGCCGGGAGGCCGGGTGCGCGATCGTGAGTGGCTCGCGTGGGATCGGTCGCGCCATTGCCGTGCGGCTGGCCGCGGATGGCTTCGACGTGGGTTTCTGCTTCCACCGCAACGAGATCGCCGCCAAGGAGACGGCCGCGGAGATCGAGTCGCACGGCAGGCGGTGCCACTACGAGCGGGTCGACGTCGCCGACTACGTCGCGGTCGGCGAGTTCGTGGCCCGTGTCGAGGACCGGCTGGGCCCGCCGTACGCCGTGGTGGCCTGTGCGGGCATCACGCGGGACCGCCCGCTGGCCGTGATGGACGTGGCCGACTGGGACGCGGTGCTGCGCACCAACCTCGACGGCCTGTTCCACCTGTGCCGGGCGACGACGTCCGGCCTGATCCGGCGCGGCGAGGGGGTCCTGGTGACCGTGTCCTCGGTGTCCGGCATCGCGGGCAACGTCGGCCAGGCCAACTACGCGGCGTCCAAGGCGGGCGCGCACGGTCTGATCCGGTCGCTGGCCAAGGAGGTCGGCCGGTTCGGCGTGCGGGCCAACGTGGTGGCGCCCGGCTTCATCGACACCGACATGCTCACGGGCATGCGCGACTCGGCGCGGGACAAGGCCGAGCGGGCCATCGCGCTCGGCCGGTTCGGCGCGGCGGAGAACGTCGCGGACGCGGTCTCGTTCCTCGTCTCCGATCAGGCGGCCTACATCACCGGGGCCGTGTTGCAGGTCGACGGCGGGCTCACCCTGTGACCCGCCCTACCGAGAGGATCTGACAGTCATGGAAGCAGTCGCAGTGTCGACGGACCGGCTCGCCGAGATCGCGGAACTCGCCGCGGACCTGTTCTCGGTCAGCGTTGAGGAGGTGGTGGGTGCCGAGTCGTTCATCGAGGACGTCGAGGCGGACTCGCTGCTGGTCATCCAGCTTCTCGTGCAGTTGGAAAAGCGTTACGGCGTCCCGATTCCCGACACCGAGCTGCCCAGACTGGTGAACCTGCGCGCCACCTACGAGCTGGTCGCCGAATACGCGGGCTGGTGACGGCGGTGTCGCGCCGGGTGGGGATCACCGGGATCGGGCCGGTCTCCGGGGTCGGCATCGGCCGCGCCGCCTTCACCGACGCGCTGCGCGCGGGCCGCGGCGGCATCGGGCCGATCACCAGCTTCGACACGACCGGGTTCGAGCGGGGCGTGGCGGGGGAGGTGCGCGACTTCCGGCCGGAGCGGATCCTGCGCAGGCTGCGGGCCGCGGACTGGGGCCGCTCCGCGCTGTTCGCGGCGAGTGCCGCCCGGCTGGCAGTGGCCGACGCCGACCTCGACCCGCCGGCACGCACCGCCGTCGTGGTCGGCACCACCTCCGGTGAGGCGGTGCCGATCGTGGACCTGACCAGGTCGTGGTTCGAGGACGGGTACGGCGTGCCGGACCGGGCGCTGGCCGCGAAGGTCCCCGCGTCGCGGCTGGCCATCGCGGCGGCCCAGGAGTTGGGGGTCGGCGGTGAGGCGGTCACCATCGCCACGGCGTGCGCGGCGGGCAACTACGCCATCGGGCACGCGTTCGACCTGATCGTCTCCGGCGAGGTGGACGTGGCGATCGCGGGCGGCGCCGACTCGGTCTCCAGGTTCACCCACGCGGGCTTCCACCGCCTCGGCGCCCTCGCCGCGGACCGATGCAGCCCGTTCGACGAACAGCGCTCCGGCATCATCACCGCCGAGGGCGGCATCGGGCTTGTCCTGGAGACCGTCGACGGCGCCCGCGCCCGCGGCGCGCGGATCTACGCCGAGGTGCTCGGCTACGCGATGACCTGCGACGCGAGTCATCCCGTCGCCCCGGATCGCGACAGCATCGCCCGGTGCATCCGGGCCGCGCACAAGCGCTCGGGGGTGAGTCCCGACCAGGTGGACTACATCTGCGCGCACGGCACCGGCACCCGGACCAACGACCTGGTGGAGAGCAACGCGGTCCGCGCGGTCTTCGGCGACCGGCCGCCGCCGATGAGTTCGATCAAGTCGATGCTCGGCCACACCATGGGCGCGGCCAGCGGCTTCGGCGCCGCCGCGTGCGTACTGAGCATCACCCACGACTTCCTGCCGCCGACGATCAACCACACCCACCCCGACCCGGACCTCGCCGGGATCGACCCGGTGCCGAACGAGTCCCGGGCCGCGGTGGTCGACGTGGCCCAGAACAACGGGTTCGCCTTCGGCGGCAACAACGCGATCGTGCTGTTCGGGAGATGCGATGACTGATCGTGCGCGGACCGGCCTGGTCATCACCGGCGTCGGCGTGGTCGCGCCCACCGCGGCGGCCTGCGTCGACGACCGGCCGCTACCGAGGCCGGTTTCCTTTGTGGCCCAAGGGTTCGACCCGGTGGCGCGGCTCGGCCGCAAGACCGCCAGGTTCAACAGCCGCACCACCCTGCTCGCGCTCGCCGCGTGCGATTCGGCACTCGCCGACGCGGGCATCACGGTCACCGACGAGACCCGCGACGGCATCGGTGTCACCCTCGGGACCACGTGCGGCAGCCTGACCGGCACCGTCGAGTTCGGCTGGGACACCTTCGCCGAGGAGCGCCCGTACCTGGTCAACGCCGCCACCTTCCCCAACTCGGTGATCAACACCGCGGCCGGGGCGGTGGCCATCCGGCACGGCCTGCGCGGGGCGAACTCGACGGTGGCCGCGGGCCCGCTGGCCGGGATCGCGGCGCTGCGGCACGCCGCGGTGACCCTGCACGCCCACCACGCCGACACGATCCTGATCGGGGCGGCCGAGGAGTGCACGGCACCCGCGGCGTGGTGGGCGGCGGCGCTGCGACCGGACGCGGTGCTCGGCGAGGGCGCCGCCGTGCTCGTCCTGGAGCGGGCCGACGTGGCCGCCGCGGCGGGGCGCGCTCCGGTGGCCGCGTTCGGCTCGGCCCTGACCGTGGCCCGCGACGTGACCGGCGCCGGCTGCGCCAAGGCGGTGCGCGACGCCCTGGACCGCGCGGGCGTCGAGCCGTCGGCGGTCCGCACGGTCGCGCTGCGGCTGACCGGTGTGGCCGAGGTGGACGACGCCCAGCGCGCGGGCGTCGCCGCCGTGCTGGTGGTGGAGCCGGAGACCGACGCGGACACCTTCGGCGACTGCTTCAGCGCCCACGCCGCGCTCCAGTTGGCCGACCTGGCCTGCCGGGCCAGGTCGCGGCACTGGGGCGCGGGCGACGCGGGCGTGGTGCTGGCGGCCGACCCGGACGGCGCGATCGCGGTCGCGGTCCTGCGGGGGGTGTCGTGACCGCCGGATACGACGTCATCGTGGTGGGGGCGCGGTGCGCGGGCAGCACGACCGCGCTGCTGTTCGCCCGCGCCGGGCACCGGGTGCTGCTGGTGGACCGGGTCACCTTCCCCCGGGACACACTGTCCACTTTGTACATCCAGCAGCCGGGGGTGGCCCAGCTCGCCAGGTGGGGGGTGCTGGCCGAGGTCACGGCGACCGGCTGCCCGCCCGTGTACGAGATCGCCTACCAGGTGGGCGATGTCCGGGTGATCGGTCGGCCGAGCCCGGTCGACGGGGTGACCGCCGCGTACGCGCCCCGCCGCATCCGGCTGGACTCGGTGCTGATCGACGCCGCGGTCGCCGCCGGGGTGGAGTTCCGCGAGGGCTGCGCCGTGGCCGAGGTGCTGTCCGACGGCGACCGGGTCACCGGGGTCCGACTGACCGGACGCGGCACCGAGCACGCGCGGCTGGTGGTCGGCGCCGACGGCATGCGCTCCACCGTGGCCGCCAAGGTCGGCGCGCGGACGCTGGTCGAGCATCCGCGCCGGACCTGCGTCTACTACACCTACTGGCCCGCGCTGTCGGACCGGTTCGAGGTGTACGAGGGACACGGCGGCTCGGTCGGGGTGATGCCGACCAGCGACGGGGCGACCGGGGTGGCCGCGTACTTCCCGCAGTCGAGGTTCGGGCAGGTCCGCACGGACGCGATGAACACCTACCTGGCAGGCGTCCGGGCGCTGGCACCGGAGCTGTCCGCGCGCATGGCGGCGGCCGGGCCGCTCGACCGGCTGTACGGAACCGGGGACCAGCGCAACTTCTTCCGGGAGGCCGCGGGCCCGGGGTGGGCGCTGGTCGGCGACGCGGCGCACCACCTGGACTCGATCACCGCCCGCGGCATCACCAACGCGTTCTGCTCGGCGACGCTGCTGGTCGACGGCGTCGCCGGGCACCTCGACGACGAGCCGCGGCTGCGCGCCGCGCTGGCCGACTACGCCCGGCGGAACTACCGGTCGATGATCGAGGACTACAAGTACACGCTGCGGGTGTCGCGGCTCAAGCCGCCCGGCCACCAGGCCAGGATGCTGCGGGACATCGGCGCGGACCCGGTGCTCACCGAGCAGTTCTTCTCGGTCGTCTCCGGCTCCGGCGGCGGACCGGAACTGCGGGCCAGGATGCTCACGTGGCTGAGCCCGCGGACTCGCCCGGCGCGGGTGTGACCGCGGGCCTGCGCCGGCGGACGCGGCCGGTCGACTCGGAGATCGTGGTGAGGTGGTCGAGCAGCACCTGCCACCGCCCGTCCTCGCGAACCCAGGTCAACCCGCCGAGGTAGTGCAGGTGGTAGTCGAGGGCGGCCATGGCCATCGTCGCGTCCTCGATCACCACCGCGCTGTGCTGGCCGCTGATCGTCAGCTTCGCCACGGTGAACGTGGCGGTCCAGCGCCGGTCGGCGAACAGACCCGTGTAGTACTCCCGAATCGAGGCGGGCGTCGGGTAGATCGAGCCGTCGAACAGGATGAACGTGGCGTCGGGGTGGTAGTTCGCCAGGAAGACCTCCAGGTCGCGGTCGAGGAACTGCTGGTTCATCGCGTACTGCGCCGCGACGAGTTCCCTGGCGAACGGCTCGTCGCCGATCTCGCTCGCGGTGGTCGTCTCGCTGTGTGCTCGCATTGCCGCTCCTCCGGTGTCGCTTGGGTTGTCACACTCGCTGGGCGTTGCCGATCTGGCGGACGAGCGCGGTCCGCGAGGTCACCCCGACCTTGGTGAAGATGCGCGAGACATGGCACTCGACGGTGCGCACCGACAGGTGCAGGTGCTCGGCGATGCCCCGGTTGCTCATCCCCTCGCTGACCAGACCCGCGATGTCACGCTCCCGATTGGACAGTCCATTGTGGTCGGTCGGGTGCCGGGGCAGTCGGGCGCCGAGCCCGCACTGCCCGGCTGTCGCCTGCACGACCAGCCAGTGCGCGCCGTGCGCGGAGAACAGCTCCTTGGCCAGCGCCAGCTCCCGCCTGCTCGCCGCGACGTCCTCGCGGGCGGCGGCGACCCGGCCCGCGAGCAGTCGGGCGTGGCCGAGCGGGATCGGCGACGCGGCCCGCTCGAACGCGTCGACCGCCCTGGTGACCGAGTCGGCCGCGGCGACCGACGCGCCGCGCGCGAGGTGCACCTGGGCCGCGGCCATGCTCGCGGTGCCGACCTGCGTTGGCAGCCCCCCGGCGTCGGCCGCGACCACGGCCTCGCGGTGCCACTCGATCGCGGCGTCCAGGTCGCCCGTGGCCAGGGCCGCCAGCGCCGCGGCGGCGAGCCTGCCGGGTCGCTGCGGATCGGGTGCGCCGCCGCGGCGCAGCGCCGCCGCCAGCACCGCGCGGGCTTGCGGATATTCCTGGCGCAGGTAGATGTAGCCGCGCCCGGCGCCGACGGCGTAGGCGGCGATGATGCTGGCCTCGATCAAGAGGAAGGGGTCGCGCTCCAGCAGCAGTTTGTCGCTGAAGC
>NZ_JBQTHF010000024.1:0-150917 GCF_052390155.1 Actinokineospora sp.
TGCCGAGCACGGCGCCGGCGGCCGCGGCGATGCCGGCCTTCTCGGCGACGTCCTCCACGTCCTCCTCGCTCTCGAACTCGACGTCCGCATCGACGACATTCGCCTCGAATGCGTAGCTCCGACTGCCGATCTCGAGCCGGTCGAAGTCCAGACGGATCGCCGCCTGGTCGCCCGGGTGATCCGAGTCGTCCAGACCGGTGATGGTGCCGTGCACGGTCGCGCCCATGGGGACCACGACCTCGTTGTTGCGAGCCACGAGCGCCTGCTTCACGCGCGCGCTGAAGTGCTCGCCCACCGTGCTGGTCTCCGTGCTCAGCGTCTGCGTCAGCTCCACCTCGAGCATGCTGCCGGCCGGCAGCGCGTCCGCGGTCAGCGGCGGCGGGGCCGGCTGGACGGTCGGCCGGGGCTCGCCCGTCTGGATCTCCGCGCTGCGGCAGCCGCCGAGGAGCGCGAGCGCCACGAGGCCGGCAACGATTCGTGCGTGCATGCTCACCTCCGTGTTTCGGGGTCAGGGCTCGTACCTGGCGAGCACGCAAACGACGGGCCGGCCCCCCGCCAGCGTGGGCCGCCCGGGGGGTGGACCCGGAGGGAAATGAGCGGCGGCGGCGGGGGGGCCCCCCCGGTGGGGGGCCCCCCCCGCGGCCGTCGCGCGGCCGGTTTCGGTCGTGCCGGACCCGAGCGTGGGCTCGCGCGGTAGCCTGCCCGGGTGATCGGGCGCGTGCTGGCAGGCGGACTCGTCCTTGCCGTCGCCGCATGCGGGGCGCCCGCGACCCACGAAGGCGCCACGGCGCCCGGGCCGGTGGTGCGCAGCGCGGAGTGTCCGCGGCCCGACTCCGGTTTCGACTGCGACTTCCAGCGCCGGTTCGTGGCCGTCCAGACCTACCTGGCGACGCGGCCGGGCACGGTCGGCATCGTCGTGCGCGACCGTCAGACCGGCGCGGTGTGGCGCAACGAGCACGCGGGTGACCTCACCTGGACCGCGTCCACCATCAAGCTCGCGATGGCCGTCGATCTGCTGCTGCGCCACCGCGCGGGCGCGATCCGGCTGGCCGCGCGCGATCGCGAGCTGCTCGACCGGATGCTGCGCAGCTCCGACGACGAGGCCGCGTCCGCGCTGTGGACCAGGTACGGCGGCGCCGACCACCGCACGTTCAACCGCGACTTCCCCCGCTACGGCCTGACCTCCCTGCAACCGGAGCGTGGCTACAGCGAGGTCTACCCGTACTGGGGATTCCAGAAGTGCACGGCCGACGACCTCGACCGGCTGCTGTCGTTCGTGCTGACCGAGTTGGCCGCCGAGGACCGCGCCTATCTCGTCGAGCGGATGCGCGCGGTCGCGCCCAACCAGCAGTGGGGCGTGTGGGGGGCGGGCCCGGCCGCGCGGCCGGGGCTCAAGGCGGGCTGGTCGGACGAGGACGGCGGCTGGGTGATGAACAGCGTCGGCTTCGTCGGCCCGGACGAGCGCTACACCCTCGCGATCATGAACAACCTGCGCGGCGCGGGCGGCTACGACGACGGCCGCGAGACCGACACCGAGGTCGCCCGGCTGCTGTTCGTGGGCCGCTTCTGACCACCCGGCGGGCCCGCTCGGGTACTTGTAGGATCAACGACACCTCCTCGGAGGTGTCATGCTCCACCGTCGTACCTTCCTCGCCGCGGCCGTGACCCTGCCCGTGGTCGCCGCCGCCACACCGGCCGCCGCGACCGGGACCATGTTCCCCCCGGGATTCCCGCTGCCCGCCGGATTCCAGCCCGAGGGCATCGCCATCGGGCCAGGACCGGTCGCCTACGTCGGCTCCCTGCGCGACGGCTCGATCTACCGGGCCGAGTTGCGCACCGGCCGCGGCCGGGTGGTCAGCCAGGGCTCCGGCACGCCCGCGGTGGGGCTCAAGACCGACCGGCACGGCACGCTGTTCGCCGCGGGCGGCGCGGCGGGCAACGCCCGGGTGATCGACACCCGCACCGGGGAGGTGCTCGCGACCCACCAGTTCGCGTCCGCGCCGACGTTCGTCAACGACGTCGTGCTCACCCCGGACGTCGCCTGGTTCACCGATTCGCTCAACCCCGTCCTCTACGGGCTGCCGCGCGGGCGGGCCGACGTGATCACGCTGCCGATCACCGGGGACCTGGTGCAGCAGCCAGGGTTCAACCTCAACGGGATCGCCCGCACCCCGGACGGCCGCGCGCTGCTCGTGGTGCAGTCGCCCACCGGCAAGCTGTTCCGGGTGGACCCGCGGACCGGGCTGTCGCGCGCCGTCGACCTCGGCGGCGAGACGGTGCCCAACGGGGACGGCCTGCTGGTCGACGGCCGGACGCTGATCGTCGTGCAGAACCGGCTCAACCTGGTCGCCGAGTTCCGGCTCGACCGGGCGGGCACCGGCGGCAGGCTGGTCGGCCGACGCACCGACCCGCGGTTCGACGTGCCGAGCACCGTGGCCGCCTTCGGCAACCGGCTCTACCTGCCGAACGCCCGGTTAGGCACGCCGACGACCCCGACCACGACCTACGACGTGGTCGCCATCCGGCGGTGACCCGCGCTCAGGCGTCGTCGACGCCGATGTCGAACGCTGCGTCGGTGTCGCGGCGGGAGTAGGACCGGAACGCGATGTGCGTGTCGGTGTCGAGCACGCCGTCGACCTTGCTGATCCGGCCGGGGATCAGTGAGGCGAGTTCCTCGTGTTCGGTCACGCGCACCACCGCGATCAGGTCGACATCGCCCGCGCAGGAGTAGACCTCGGCGACGCCGTCGATGTCCGCGATGGCCTCCGCCGCCTCGGGAATGCGGTCCGTCGCGGCGCGGATGAGCACGAGAGCCGTGATCATCGGGCTCCTCTCGGGTGGACTTCGTCGTTCGCGCCAGCCTAGAGCAGCATCGCGTTACCCTCGTGGCGGCGCGACCGGCGAGGGGGACAGCGGTGCAGACACCGGACGAGTGGCTGGCGGATTTCGAGGCGAAGGTCGCCGACCTGCAGCAGAAGGCCACCGAGTTCAAGACCACCGTGGAGGCCGCGGGCACCACGGAAAGCTCGGCCGACGGCGCCGTCACGGTCACCGTGGCGCCCAACGGTTCCCTGACCGGCCTGCACCTCGCGGACGCCGCGATGGGCAAGACGGCCGCCGACCTCGCCGCCGAGATCCTCGCCCTGAGCCGCAGAGCCCGGCAGGCCGCCGCGGCCGGTGTCGCCGAGGCGTTCGTCCCCCTCGGCGGCGACCGCGACGTCGTGCAGCACATTCCCGGTGCGGAGGCTGACGAAGAGCAGCCACCCGCCGCCCCGCCGCGGCGCGCGGAGTCCACTGTGGACGAAGAAGAAGAGTTCGAGACCGTCGTGCTCTACGAGGACGAGAGCAAATGGTGACCGACCCGGCCGCCCGATCCGAGAGCGCGATCGGCCAGGCGTGGTCGGGCGGCGGCCACCTACCCGCCTGCCGCGTCCCCACCCCCGTGTCAGCACAGCGGCTCGTCAGTCGCGGGTGATCAGGGCGGTGCGCGCGTGGTCGGCGCGGTCGAGCCACGTGCGCCAGCTCGCGGCGGACCGCGCCGGTTCGGCCCAGGGCTGCGAGCAGCGGACCATCCGGGTGCCCGGCCGGTCGAGCCAGCGCAGCACCACGCCGACCTCCTCCGCGGGCGAGCCCCGCAGCGGACCCTCGCCGCGGATCACCGTCTCCGCCGACGCGATCAGGCTCTCCACCACCGGCATCGGCGGCACCCCGCGCCGGGCCACTCCCGCCGACGCCAGCTTGCCGTGGCGCACGACGGCGAACTCCCAGCCGCCCGCGCCGTCCGGGCGGGCGGCCACCAGCTCGGCGACGACCGCCAGCGCCGCCAATCGCTGGCCGCGGTCGAGCGCGCGAATCAGCGTGCACATCCGGTCGCGGTCGGACCGGGCCTGCTCGAAGCGCCGGGCGGCGGACAGGTCGGCGAGCCTGCGTTCCAGGCGGCGCAGCGGATCGACCTGGTGGCCCGCCACCAGCGAGCCGACCGCGCGCACGGCGGGCGCGTACTCGGCGGCGGTCTGCCTGCCCGCGCACGGCGCGCCGCAGCGGTCGATCTCGGCCAGGGCGCACGGGCGCGCGGCCGCGGCCTGGGCGGGGATACGGACCGTGCACGGCCGCACGCCCGTGGCCTCCTGCAGGGCGAACATGGCCTCCTCGGCGCGGCCCCGGCTGCGGAACGGGCCCAGCGCGCCCTCGCGCGGGCGGCGGACCAGCGACAGCCGGGGGAACGGCTCGTCGGTGAGGGTGACCCACCAACCGTGCCGAGGGTTCTTCGAGCGGCGGTTGTAGGCGGGCTTGTGCGCGGCGAGCAGCCGCAGCTCGCGCACCTCGGCCTCCATCGGATGCGCGCAGGTGACCGTGTCGACCCGGACCGCGAGGCTCACCATCTCCCGCAGCCTGCGCCGCGTCTCGCCCGCGGTGAAGTACTGGCGCACCCGGCGCCGCAGGTCGGACGCGGTGCCGACGTAGAGCACCTCCTCGCCCGGGCCGCGGAACAGGTACACCCCGGGCTCGTTCGGCAGGTCTTCGGCGAGGGTGCGTTTGCGCCGCTGCGCCGCGGTGACCTCGGGGATGTAATCCAGCAGCTCTTCGAGCGAGTGCACGCCCAGCGACCCGACCCGCTCCAGCAGCGCGTGCAGCACGTCGACGGTGGCCCGCGCGTCGGCCAGGGCGCGGTGGATCGGCATGGTCGACGCGCGGAACAGCGTCGCCAGCGCGGACAGCCTGCAGCTCGGCGCCTCCTCGCGGCTGAGCACCCGGCGGGCGAGCCGCACGGTGCACACGACCGCGGGTTTCGGCCACGGGTAGCCCAGGGTGGCGCATGCGGTCCTGACGAATCCGACGTCGAACCCGGCGTTGTGCGCCACCAGCACCGATCCGGCCGCGAACTCCAGGAACGCGGGCAGCACCGCGGCCAGCGGCGGCGCAGCGTAGACCATCGAATCGGTGATCCCGGTGATCGCGACGACCTCGGGCGGGATGCCGCGGCCGGGATCGACCAGGGTGGCGAACTCGGCCACCACCTCGCCGCCGCGGATCTTGACCGCGCCGAACTCGGTGATCGCGTCGGCCGCCGCGCTGCCGCCGGTGGTCTCCAGGTCGAACACGACGAAGGTGGTGTCGCGCAGCGGTGTGCCCAGCTCGTCGAAGGCGAGCTGGCGGCGGGGGTCGGGTGCGGTGCTCATCGGGGCCGAAGTTAGATCACCCCACCGACAATCCGCGGTGCGGCGGTTCGCGACTAGCCTGATGGGATGGCACCGTCGTCGCAGCCGGTCGGACCCGACCCGGCCGGCCCGCTCCCCGAGCCGTCCACCGTGGACGGTGCGCCGGACGTGCCCGCAGAGTCCACAGTGGACTCCACTGTGGACTCCGCAGTGGACTGGTCCGCGCTGCCCGACCCGATCCGCGCCCGGCTCGCCGAGCTGGCCGCCGAGGCGGTCGGCGCCCTGCCCAAGGTCGACGTCCCCCAGCAGTTGCGCGCGGTCGCCCGGTTCGCCCCGGCCAAGCGGGCCCGGCTGGGCGGCGGGCCGATCATCGCGGCGCTGCGCGACGTCGTGGGGTTCCGCACGGCCGTGGTGCAGTGGTGCCGCGAGCACCGCCCGGCCGCGCTCGACCTCGGCGGCGACGACCCGGTGGCGGTGGCCGCGGCGGCCGTGCTGCTCGGCGAGGACTCCGCGGTGCACTACGTGGAACTGGTGACGCGGCGCGCGTCGGACTCCTCGCTGCGCATCGCCCGCGACACCGCGGTCACCCGGCTGAGCCGGGTCGAGGCCGAGCTGGCCCGGGTGCAGACACTGCTCGACGAGTCCGCGGGCGTCGCCGACCGGGTCCGCGGCGAGAGCGAGACCGAACTGGAGCGGCTGCGCAAGCGGCTGCGCGAGCAGGGCGTGCGGCTGCGCGAGGCCAAGGACACCGCCGAGGCCGCGCAGGCCACCGCCGACCGGCTCCGCGCCGAGGTCGCCGCCGAGGTGGCCGCGATCACCGAGCAGCGCGACCGTGAGCGCGAGCGCGCCGAGACCGAGCGGGCCCGCGCCGAGCGTGCCGAGGGCGACGCCGAGATCGCCCGGCAGTCCGCGCGCGAGGCCCGGCAGGCCGACGAGGTGCGCCTCGCGCTGCTCGTCGACACCATCGACGGCGCGGTCACCGGCCTGCGCCGCGAACTCGTGCTCGGCGGCGGCGGCCCGCGGCCGGCCGACCTGGTCCGCGGCGCCACCGCCGCCCAGGGCGTCGTCGGCCGCGTGGAGGACCCCGCCGCGCTCGACCGGCTGCTCGCGCTCCCGTCCGTGCACCTGGTGGTCGACGGGTACAACGTCACCAAGACGGGCTACCCGGACCTGTCGCTGGCCGACCAGCGCGACCGGCTGGTCCGCCAGCTCGCGGCACTGGCCGCCCGGACCGCCGCCGAGGTCACCCTGGTGTTCGACGGCGCCGGGGTCGTCGCCGTGCCGGTGGCCGCGCCCAGGGGCGTGCGGGTGCTGTTCAGCGACCCCGGCGTGCTCGCCGACGACGTGATCAAGGCGCTGGTCACCGCGGAGCCCGAGGGGCGCCCGGTCGTCGTGGTCACCTCCGACCGCGCTGTCGCCGACGCGGTGCGCAGGCGCGGCGCGCACCCGGTGCCCTCGGCCGTCCTGTTGGCCCGCTTGGGCAGAATCTGATCCCGATCGGGTACGCGGGCGTCACGTGACTGTTCCGGCGGCGTTGAACCGGGTGGAAGCCAACAACAAGGGGAGTGGTCGGTGCGCGGGTGGGGACGGGTGCGGATAGCGGGCGGATCGGCGCTGGTCCTGGTGACCGCGCTGCTCTGGCAGCCCGTCGCGGGCGCGCAGCCCGCCGACCCGCCGCAGATCGAGGCCGGGGTCGGGCCCGGCGCTCCGGTCCCGGACCCGCGCCCGGGTGAGGCGTTCGCCGACCCGAAGGTGGCCGAGCTGCAGCGCACCGCGACCGACGTGCAGCGCGAGCTGTCCGACCTGTCCGGCCTGATCCGCGTCGCGGAGGACGAGCTGCGGTCCGCGACGGGCGAGGCGGGTCGCGCGCGGACCGATCGCGAGGCCGCCGACCGGGTCGTGGCCGCCCAGCAGGACGAGGTCGACGCCTACTCGGCCGCCCTGTTCTCCGCGCTGGCCCAGCCCAGCGAGGTGCAGGTGCTGCTCACCGCGACCAGCCCGGAGGACTTCCTGCAGGGCAGCGGGCTTATCGACCGGTTGCGCGTCGACCAGGACAGCAGGCTCACCGACGCCGTGCGCAGGCAGCGCGCGGCCGTCGACGCCGAGAACGCCGCCGTGGGCGCCGAGCGATCCGCGGCGGAGCGCAAGGGAGACCTCGACCGGCGCAACGGCGACGCGACCAACCGGGCCGCCGCGGTGTCCTCGGAGCTGCGCGGCAAGGTCGACGACACGAACGCCGCCGTCGTGGCCCAGCAGACCTCCCAGCGGCAGCGCAACGAGACGACGGCGGCGAACTGGCGCGCCTACCGGGACAAGCTGACCGCCGCGGGCATCGTCGCGCCGAAGGCCGCCGACCTGCGCGACCCGGCCCGGCTGCCCGTCGCGCTGCAGCCGCTGCCCGGGTCGAGCGGCGCGGCCCAGCCCGGTGCCGCCCAGGCCACACTGCCCACCGGCGAGCGCGTGCTGGTGCTGCCCGCGGAGGTCCTCGGCGCGGTCGACGCGGCCGTGGGCGCCCTGGGGCGGCCGTTCGTGCCAGGCAAGGGCGGCGAAGGGCCTACCGCTTACTCCTGTGACGGCCTCGTGCGCGCCGCGTACACCGCGGGTGGTCTGACCGTGCCTGGGGCTCTGACGGAGCAGATGGCGGTGCTCGCGCCCGTACCCACGGCCGACGCGCAGCCCGGCGACGTCGTGTTCCTCGGTCCGGCCCGGCTCGGCGCGCAGGGCGTGGGGCTCGTGCTCGACGCGCGCACCATGCTCACCGCCGACGCCCGGCTGGCCGGTGTGGTGGTCACCGACCTTCCGGCGGGCGACACCGTGCTCGGCGTCGCCCGGCCGTCGCTGGTGCCGCGGGCGGCGCAGCCGGTGCCGACGGCGACCGACGGCGGCCTGGTCTGGCGGTGTGGGGGAGTGCAACTGCCGCCGCGCGGTGTCGGCGAGGCGGCGGGGGCGTGGGGCGGCTATCCCAACGGGCTGATCCCGCTGGCCGCGCTGTGTCCGGTCGGGATCGCCGCGCACGCGCTGCGCTGCGACGCCGCCGAGTCCTTCCGGGCGATGTCGGCCGCGTTCGCCTCGGTGTCCGGCAGGCCGCTGTGCCTGACCGACTCCTACCGCACGTTCGCCGCCCAGGTGCGGCTCTACGGGGTCAAGCCCGCGCTGGCCGCCGTGCCCGGCACCAGCAACCACGGCTGGGGCCTCGCGGTGGACATGTGCGGCGGGGTGCAGTCCTTCGGCAGCGCCGAATACGCCTGGATGGCCGCGAACGCGGCCTTCTTCGGCTGGTCGAATCCGCCGTGGGCACAACCCGGCCGGGGCCGCGAGGAGCCGTGGCACTGGGAATTCGTGGGTGCCTGAGCCGCAGGTGAGCGCCCTGTTGTCGAACGCGTGAGCGAAATTGTCGGTGGCCTCTCCTAGGGTTTCGATCAAGCGATCGGACCGTACGGAGAGGAGCCGGTAAATGATCATCGACTGCGATAGCTGCGAGGTTCGCGGCGACGCGTGCCGGGACTGCGTGGTCAGCGTCCTGCTGGGCGCGCCGCCCAGTCTCGACCTCGACGCCTCCGAGCGGTCGGCGATCGACGCGCTGGCGAGTGCCGGTCTGGTGCCGCGGTTACGGATGGTTCCGGTCGAGAAGACCGCCTGAGGCACCTGACACGCCCGGGTGAAGTCGGCCACTCGCCAAGTGGTCGGTTCGCGTCGCCGAGTGGTCTCACCACCCGGGTGAACTGTGGTGTTGCGGCTATCACACTGCGGAGTCGGGACTGCTCCGTTGGGGTTTATCGGCGTTTGGGACCCCTATTTCGCCTGCCCCAGTGGACGGGTGGGCTCACGTTTCGTAACCTGTCCGAGATCTCGCGGCCGAACAGCCGCCCACCCCGAGGTGGCTACGCGAGGTCGCCGCCGAATCAGCCTTGTCGGGGGGCTGAACCGGAATCCCCCACGGTGGGGTGGTCCTTGATCTGGTGTCGAGTGGTGAACCCGCTCGCGCACCGGACCGGTCGCGGCGCTCCTGGAGCGCCGGTCCGCAGAGGGTGCCCCGTTGGCGGTTTGACGGAGTAAGGAGTACGCGCGACGTGGCGTCGCATCGACTCAAGCGTGCAATGCGCGGAGCCCTGAGTGTCACTGCTGTCGTCGTCGTGGTGAGCTTCTCCCCCTCACCGGCGATCGCCCAGCCCCCCGCCCCCCTGCCCCCGCCGACGAACGTTTCCGACGCCGTCAAGCAGTTCAAAGACCTCAGCGAGCAGGCCGCGACGGTCAACGAAGAACTGCTCGTGGCGGAGGAGAACCTACAGATCAAGCGAGCGGAGTTCGACAAGGCCACCGCCGACCTCGCCGCCGCGACCGACCTGGAGAAGCAGGCCGCCGCGCTGGAGGAGGAGTTCCGCGGCCAGGTCGACCTGCTGGCCAACGCCTCGTTCCAGGGCGCGCGGTTCAACAAGATCTCCGCGCTGCTCACCGGGTCGTCCGCGGACGACTTCCTGGAGCGGGCCTCGGCGCTCAACGTGCTCGCCACGGACAACCAGGACGCGCTGGAGAAGTACACCAGCGCCGTGGACACCGCGGCGCTGGCCCGCAAGCAGGCCGGGGACGCGCAGGGGCGTGCCGGTGAGGCCAAGGCCACCGCCGAACAGCTCACCATCGACATCACCAAGAAGCGCGACGACCTGAAGGCGCAGATCAAGCAGGTCGAGGCCGCCAAGGACCGGCTCTCCGCCCAGGACAAGTCAGACCTGGCGGGTCCCCGGGACGACGGTGTCTACCTCGCTCCGCCCGGCGCCGCGGGCAAGGCCATGGACGTCGCCTTGGCGCAGCGCGGCAAGCCCTACGTGTGGGGTGCCTCGGGTCCCGGCAGCTACGACTGCTCGGGACTCACCTCCTACGCCTACAAGGCCGCGGGCGTCTCGCTTCCCCGCACCAGCCGGTCGCAGTACGGCGTCGGCAAGGCGGTTTCGCGCAGTGAGTTGCAGCCCGGCGACCTGTTGTTCTACGGCAGCAGCCCCGCCACGATCCACCACGTCGCCATGTACATCGGCGGTGGCAGGCTCGTGCACGCCTCCACCTTCGGCGTGCCGGTGAAGACCGACACCGTCGACGGCGGCGGACGCGACTACCTCGGTGCCAGGCGCATCGTCGGGTAGTTCCTTTCGATCACGAGCGGGTAGTTCCGCCGGGACCGGCGCCTTCGGGCTCCGGTCCCGGCGGTGTTCTCCCCTACGATCCGAACATGGCCAGGAGGGCGCGGGTGCGGGCGTGGTTGTGCGCGGCGGTGGCCGTCGCCGCGCTCGGCGGGGTCGCGCTCGTCTCCGCGCCCGCCCCGGTCCCCCCGCCGCCCGGGCAGTCGGGCCAGGGACAGCCACTGGGTGCCGCGGCCCCCGAGCCGCCGCCGGTCGGGCCCGCGGACGCCGAGCGGGCCGACGCGATCACCGCGCTGCTGGCCCGCCGCGCCGACGCCATGGTCAACCGGGACGAGGCGGCCTTCGTCGGCACGCTCGACCCGCAGGCCGACCCCACGTTCCTGGAGACCCAGCGCGAGCTGTACGCCAATCTGGCGACGGTGCCGCTGGACGCCTGGTCGTACCTGGTGCATCCCGACGACACCCTCGACCTGAGCACGCTGCCCGACCCCGCGGCCGACCTGACCGCGGCCGAGCTGTGGGCCCCCGGCGTCGAGCTGCGGTACGCGCTGCGCGGCATCGACCGCACCCCCACCACCCGCGCCATGGGCTACCTGTTCGTCCGCCGCGGCGAGCAGTGGTTCCTGCGGTCGGACACCGCGCTCGGCGACCTCGGCAGGCGCACCTGGCGCGGGCCGTGGGACTTCGGTCCCTGCCAGGTGACCACGACCGCACACGGCCTCGTGCTCGCCCACCCGGGCAGCCAGCCCATGGTCGACCGGCTGGTCCGCGAACTCGATTCGTCCGTGCGGTCGGTCACCCAGGTCTGGGGCGCCGAGTGGCCCCAGCGGGTGGCGCTGTTCCTGCCCGACAGCCCGACCGAGATGCGCGCCATGGTCGGCCCGGACTTCCCGGTCGAGTCGGTGGTGGCGGTGGCCATCGCCGACCGCGTGGACACCGCGGCGGGCACCGCGACCGGCCAGCGCGTGGTGCTGAGCCCGATGGGGTCGCGCGCGCTGTCCGTGGCCTCGCTGCGGGTCGTGCTGCGGCACGAGATCACCCACGTCGCCGCGCGCGTGGCCACCGTCGACGGCTCGCCGATGTGGCTGCTGGAGGGCTTCGCCGACTACGTCGGGTACCGCGACAGCGGCATCGGCCTCGCCCAGGGAGCGCCCGACCTGGCCCGCATGGTCCGCGAGTCGGGGCCGCCCGGCGCGCTGCCCGAGGACCGCTCGTTCCGCGGCAAGGACCGCGAACTCGACCTGGCCTACCAGCAGGCGTGGTCGATCGCCCGGTTCCTCGCCGAGCGGTTCGGCGAGGCCAAGCTGGTCGAGACCTACCGGGCGCTGGCCGGGGCAGGGCCGGTGTCGGCAGGCGAGACCGACGACCTGCTGCGCCGGTCCGTCGGCCTGGACCGGGCCGGGGTGCTGCGCGAGTGGCAGGCGCACCTGCGCGGGGCGTTGCGGTAGCCACCGATAGGTTGGTCCGGTGCGCAGGACGCTGCTGGTGACCAACGACTTCCCGCCCCGGCCGGGCGGCATCCAGACCTATCTGCACAACTTCGCGACCCGGCTCCCCGGCCACGATCTGGTGGTCTACGCGCCCGCGTGGGACGGGCACCGCGGCTTCGACGCCAAGCAGCCGTTCACCGTGGTCCGCCACCCCTCTTCGCTCATGCTCCCCACCCCCGATGTCGCCCGCCGCGCGCGGGAGATTCTGCGCGCCGAGGAGTGCGACGCGGTGTGGTTCGGCGCGGCGGCGCCGCTGGCCCTGCTCGGCCCCACGCTGCGCCGCGCGGGCGCCCGCCGGGTGGTGGCCAGCACGCACGGCCACGAGGTCGGCTGGTCGATGCTGCCCGCCGCGCGCCAGGCGATCCGGCGCATCGGCTCGACCACCGACGTGGTCACCTACGTCAGCCGCTACACCCGCGCCCGGTTCGCCGCCGCGTTCGGCGCCCGCGCCGCGCTGGAACTGCTGCCGTCGGGCGTCGACACCGACCGCTACCGGCCCGACCCGGCGGCGCGGGCGGCGATCCGCGCGCGGCACGGCCTGGGGGAGCGGCCGATCGCGGTGTGTGTGTCCCGGCTGATGCCCCGCAAGGGCCAGGACATGCTGATCCGGGCGCTGCCCGGAATCCGCGCCCGGGTACCGGACGCGGGCCTGCTGCTGGTCGGCGGCGGGCCCTACCGGTCGCGGCTGGCAGCGCTGGCCCGGCAGACCGGGGTGGCCGAGCACGTCGTGTTCACCGGCTCGGTGCCGTGGGAAGAACTGCCCGCCCACTACGCGGCGGGCGACGTGTTCGCCATGCCGTGCCGCACGCACGGCCGCGGCCTGGACGTGGAGGCCCTGGGCATCGTGTTCCTGGAGGCGGCGGCCACGGGCCTGCCCGTCGTCGTCGGCCGATCGGGCGGCGCGCCGGAAACGGTGCTCGACGGGGAGACCGGCCAGGTGGTCGACGGCCGCGATGTCGCGGCGTTGTCGGACCGGGTCGGTAGCCTCCTGGCCGACCCGGCCCGCGCCGCCGCGATGGGTGCGGCCGGGCGCCGGTGGATGGAGCGGAAGTGGGGGTGGGCCGACCGTGCGAACCGCCTGGCCACCCTGCTCGACGGTGAGACGGTCTACCGGTTCAGCACGTAGCGAGGAGATGTCCGTCGAGCGCACGGTCGAGGACCGCGTCGAGCAGCCGGACGCGGCGGTGCGCGGCGTGTACCCGTGCCGACGTCGCCGCGGCGCTGTCTGTCGTGGTGATCATCACCAGGTGTGCCACTTCACCATCCACGCAGTTCGGCGGCCAGGGTCGCGGCGCCGACGAGGCCCGCGTCGTCGCCGCGGTGGGCTATTCGGATGCGGGCCAGGGGGCGGTGGCCCGCCCCGGTGACCGCGGTCTTGTAGTGCTCACGGGCATCATCGAGGAACAGCGGGCCGGATTCGGAGACGCCGCCCGCGATGACGACCAGTTCCGGGTCGTAGACGTCGGCGACCATCGCCAGGCCCTCGCCGAGCCACTTGGCCAGTTCCGCCATGGCCAACAGCGCCACCGGGTCGCCGTCGCGGGCGGCGGCGGCGACCTTCCGGCCGGTCACACCGCCGGGATCGGCGGCGGCCTCGCGGGCGAGCACCGAGGAGCGGCCGGGATGCCGCGCGAGCAGGTCGAGGGCGGTCGCGCTGAGTGCGGTGCCGCTACAATAGCGCTCCCAGCAGCCCGTCTTGCCGCACCCACACGGCCGTCCGCCGGGCACGAGCCGCAGGTGGCCGAGTTCGGGGGCGACGCCGTGCGCACCGCGGAACAGCTCACCATCAAGCAACAGGGCGCCGCCGATGCCGGTGCCGATCGCGACCAGCAGGCCCACCCGGGCGCCGCGCAGCGCACCGAAGCGGTACTCGGCGAGGGCGGCGGCGTTGGCGTCGTGTTCGAGCACGACGGGCAGGCCGAGCCGGTCGGCGATGCGGTCGGCGACGGGGGCGGCGCGCCACGCCAGGTGCGGGGCGAACATCACCGAGCGGCGGTCGTTGGCGATGAACCCGGCCACCGCGAGCCCGACAGCGCTCACCTTGTGCCGCTCGGCCAGCGCGCCCACCACCGAGCAGATGACGTCCTCCAACTCGCTCTCCCCCGACGGGGTGGAGCCGCGGGCGGTGTCCAGGACGGCGCCGTGCGCGTCGACCACTCCCGCCCGAACGCTGGTGCCGCCCACGTCGACACCGATCGCGGTCACTCCGGTGTCACCGGAGTTCCCTTGCGGCGCACGGGAATGCGCTGCACCCGCGACGACGGTTCGGGTGGCGGCGGCGCGGGCCGGAACCCGGGCATGTGCGGCTGCTCGCCAGGTTGCCAGCGGTCGGCGAGCACGGCGCGCAGCAGGGCGACGATGTCGGCGAGTCGGTCGAGGCCGCGGGTGGCGAGTTCGGACGGCTCGCCGCGCACCAGCGCGATCAGCGCGCACACCGGGCACCACTGGCACGCGTCCTGCGACGGTTCGTCGTGCTCGTCGTGGGTGCCGGCCGAGACCCGGTCGAGCCACGGGCCTGCGCGCTCGGCGACAGCGGCCATCAGCAGCTTCAGCTCGTCGGCGAGGCGCGACCCGGGGTCCTGTTCGGTCACGGGCGCTCCTCTTGGCCGAGCGCGAAGCGCAGCACCAGCCCGCCGCCGTCGGCCTCGGCGTCGGTGACGGTGTAGCGCCGCAGCATAAGCGGCAGCGCGACGAGCCTGCGCACCCCGTCGACGGTGACCGCCAGGTCGTCGCCGACGCGGACGAGGTCGAGATCCGTGCCGTCGGTCAGTGGCAGGGCGATGGTGAGCACGTAGTCGTCGCCATCGGCGGCGACCGACAGCAGCGGCACGCCGGGCGCGCGCAGGCCGTCGAGCGGGTCGATGCCCGCGTACAGCTCGTCGGCGAGGGCGAGCAGGGCGGGCGTGCCGACCGGCTCGGCGGCGCGGTGCTCCACCACGCGCACCGATAGCGGCGTCGAAGCGTCCAATTCGGACAGCACACTGTCCTGTTCGGACCGGCGGGTGCGCAGCCAGGCCGCCGCCTGCCCCCGCCACCGCCGCGCCTTGGGCACCAACCTGTTGGCCACCAACGCATCCACGTGCACGCCGCGCAGCGCGAGCGCGGCCAGGGTGCGCCGGGTCTCGGCGACCACGAGCCGCTCGGGGGTGAGCACGAGGCGCACGCTGGTCGTGGCCGAGTCGGTGAGCAGCGACCGGAGTCCGGCGAGGTGAGCGGCCAGGGTGGCCACGGAATCGGCCGCGTCGCGCCAGCCCGCTCCGGCGAGCAGGCCGCCGAGGCCCCGGCGCTGCGGGCCGAACATCCGGTCGAGGTAGCCCGCGATCGCCTCGGGCAGCGCGAGCAGCCGCAGCGTCTCGGCGGTGGGTCCACAGTCGACGATCACGACTTCCCACGGCCCGGTCTCGGCGAGTCTGGCCACTTCGGACAGTGCGAGCAGTTCGTCCACACCGGGCAGCACGGTCAGTTCCTCGGCGTCGAGCGCGTCGAGGCCCGCGCCCGC
This sequence comes from Actinokineospora sp., assembly GCF_052390155.1. Classification (NCBI taxonomy): domain Bacteria; kingdom Bacillati; phylum Actinomycetota; class Actinomycetes; order Pseudonocardiales; family Pseudonocardiaceae; genus Actinokineospora; species Actinokineospora sp. The sequence goes on from NZ_JBQTHF010000024.1 coordinate 15,281, forward strand.
GAACACTCCGCGCAGCCGCTCGCGCAGGTCCGGCCAGGACCGGTCGGCCAGCGCGCGGGCGTCGACGTGCGCGGCGGACAGCAGTGCGTCCACTTCGGACGGTTCGGCGGTCAGCGGCACGCCGAACGCGTCGGCGAGCGAGTGCGCCGGGTCGGTGGAGACCACCAGGACCTTGCGGCCGGTCGCGGCGAGCCGGGCGGCCGTCGCCGCGGCCAGGGTGGTCTTGCCTACCCCGCCCTTACCGGTGAACAGCAGGATCCGCACTCGCGGCCTAGCCTCGCTCGACGCGGCGCTTGAGCTCCTTGAGCGCGGTGTCCATGATCATCTTCTCTGCCTTGCGCCGGAACAGGCCGATCATCGGCACGGCGAGCTGCACGGACAGGGTGTAGGTGACCGTCGTGCCGCCGCCGTCGGCCTTGAGCGCGTAGCGGCCCTTCTGCGAGCGCTGCATCTGCCCCTTGACCAGCGACCAGTCGACGGTGTGGCCGTCGTCCGCCCACACGTAGGCCAGGGTGTAGACGTCCTTGAACGGACCCGCGTCGAGGGTGAAGGTCACCTGCTCCGCACGGCCGTCGCCGTCGCGGGAGAGCACCTCGGCCTGCTTGACCGCGCCCGCCCACTCCGGGTATGCCGCGAAGTCCGCGATGACCGCCATGATCTTCTCGGCGGGCGCGTCGACGGCAATGGACTGGGTGGACTCGTCGGCCATGGACGGCAGGTTACCCGGTCACCAGCGCAGCACGTACGGCCACCGGGTCCGCTGGAAGTGTCCGACGTTCGCGCACTCGGTCCGGCCCACCCGCATCCGCGCCGCCAGCGGCTGGTGCACGTGCCCGAACAGCGCCCAGCGCGGCGCCTGCGCGCGGATGACACCGAGCAGCGCGGCCGAGCCGAGCTCGGCGCGGCGGGCCATCACGTCGTAGGTCAGCTCGGGCACGTCCGGCGGGATGTGGCTGCACAGCACGTCGACCCCGGTGAGCGCGGCGGTGGACGCGGCGTAGTCGTCCTGGGTGCGCAGGTAGGGCCGGAAGGCGCCGTTGCGGCGCGGCTCGACGCCCGCGGGCAGCACCGCGCCGCCGACGAACCCGAACCGCAGCCCGCCGATCTCGGCCACCTCGCCGTCGAGCACCCGCACGCCGTCGCGGGCGAACTCCGGCCACAGCGCGGGCATGTCCACGTTGCCCGGTGTCGCGTAGGTCGGCGCGGCCATCGCGGCGAAGAGCTTCGCGTACTGCCCGCGCACCGCGTCCTCGACCACGGCGGCCGCGTCCGGCAGGCTCGCCCACAGCTCCCTGGCGTACGCGCCCGCCGCGCCGTGCAGCCGGTCGCGGCGCAGCCGGGCGAACACCGACACCTTGTCGGCGCCGAACACCGTGCCCAGGATGCCCGCGGAGTGGTCGTGGTAGTCCACGAAGTCGATCAGGTCGCCGAGGACCACCAGGGCGTCGGCCCCGTCGCCCGCACGGGCCAGTGCCTCGGCGTTGCCATGCACGTCGGACACGACATGAACCCGCACCGAACCCACGTTACGCGTGGGCGGGGGCGCAGCCGGGGGCCCGCCCATCCTCTAGGACGGTCTTGAGTTTCAGCGCGACCGCCTTCGCCGCGAGCTGGCGGCGGGTGGTCTCGCGGCGGATGTCCTTGGCGCGCAAGCCCTCCGGCGGGTCGGCACGCAGGAAGTAGTGCAGCAGGGTGCCGTCGAGCACCGGCTCCAGCCAGACCTCCATGGTGCCGACGAGGCCGCCGCGCACCGTCCAGCGCAGGCCCTCGTCGCCGCGGTCGGCGTAGAGGTCGAGCACCAGGTCGGGCCAGTAGGCGCGCCAGGCGGCCGGGTCGGCGAAGGCGGCGGCGACCACCTTGGGCGCCACCACGATGAACGTCTCGTCGATGACGTCGACCTGCGTCATGGAGGCAGCATCCCACGGTGGCGCGGGGCAGGCCGCGACCCGGGTCGGCGCAGGTCTAGTTTTCGTGGGTGAGCAGTGGGGGGAACTACGGCCCGGAGGTCCGTGTGCGGGAGTCGAGCGCGTCGGTGACCGAGCAGGAGAGCCTCACCGACCTGGTGTGGGCCAACGCGGAGCGGTTCGCCGACGCGATCGCGTTCCGCCGCCGGGTCGACGGCTCCTGGATCGACGTCACCACCAAGGAGTTCGCCGCGCGGGTGCTCGCCGCCGCCAAGGGGCTGATCGCGAGCGGGCTCCTGCCCGGCGACCGGGTCGCGTTGCTGTCGGGCACCCGCTACGAGTGGACGCTGGCCGACTTCGCCGTCTGGGCCGCGGGCGGGGTGACGGTGGCGGTGCCCGAGACGTCGTCGGCCGAGCGGGTCGCGTGCCTGCTCGCCGAAACCGGCGCGAGGTTCGCGCTGGTCGAGGGGGACGCGGACCGGTTCACCGGGGCGGTCAAGGTCTGGCGGTTCGACACCGCGATCGACGAACTGGCCGCCCTTGGGTCCACTGTGGACGATCGGGACGCGCACGACCGCAGGCTCGCGGTCCGCTCGTCGGACACCGCCACCGTGGTCTACACCGCGGGCACCACCGGGCGCCCCAAGGGCGTCGAGCTGACCCACCGCAACCTGCTCGCCGGGATTCGCGCGGACATCGCGGCATTCCCACAACTGCTGCGGCCGGGCAACTCGATGCTGCTGTTCCGGCCGCTGGCGCAGATGTCCGCCCGCGCCATCGCGCTGGCCTGCGTCTACTCCCGCACCACCCTGGGCCACCTGCCGGACGCGCGGAACCTGGTGTCGGACCTCGCGACGTTCCGGCCGACGTTCCTGGTGGCGGTGCCGCGGGTGTTCGAGCGGGTGCACGCCGCCGCGAAGCGCGCCGCGCACGCCGAGGGCCGCGGCCGGATGTTCGACCGGGCCGAGGCGCTGGCCGTGGAGTTCGGCACCGCGCTGGCCGGGCCGGGCCCGTCGGCGGCACTGCGGGTGCGGCACGCGGTCGCGAGCAGGCTCGTCTACGCGCGGCTGCGCACGATGCTCGGCGGCCGCTGCGTCGCCGCGGTGTCCGGCGGCGCGCCACTGGGCGAGCACCTGGCGCACTTCTTCCGCGGCGTGGGTATCCCGGTGTACGAGGGGTACGGGCTGACCGAGACCTCCGCGGCGATCTGCGTCAACACCGCGGCCGCGGCCCGGGTCGGCACGGTGGGCAGGCCGCTCGCGGGCGTCGCGGTGCGCATCGCCGTCGACGGCGAGATCCAGGTGCGCGGCGAGCGGGTGTGCCGCGGCTACTGGCGCGACCCCGGGGCCACCGCCGCCGCCCTGGACGACGGCTGGCTGCGCACCGGCGACCTCGGCGCGCTCGACGCCGCGGGCTACCTGCGGGTCACCGGCCGCAAGCGGCGCTAGGCGCTAGTCCGGCTGTGCAGCGGATGTGACCGCGCGTGCAGCATCGGTGGCCGCGCGGGTGCCGTCCGACCGATTGTTTCCCCCGTGGCCCCCGCGGGGCCGGGGAGCGGAGGCGCGGCATGGACGAGCAGGAGCTGGTCGACCTGATCAAGCGGGAGTTGAGCGGCCGGGGCCCGCGGCCCGCCCCGGCGCCCACGCCCGCGCCCGCGCGCCCCGAGTCGTTCTCCGTCGACACCGCCGCGCTGCGCCGCTACGCCCGCGACACCGACGCGCTCGCCGAGGAACTGCGCCGCATCCGGCGCAAGGGGATCGCCGCCGTCGCGGGCATCGCCGACGACAGCTTCGGCCGGATCGGCAAGGACTCCGGCTTCGCCGCCGCGCTCACCCGGTTCGCCGACGCGCTGGGACACCAGGTGACCGGGGTCGCGGGCAACGCCGACAAGCTCGGCCGGGTCATCGCCCGCACCGAAGCCGCTTACCGCCGCGAGGACAACGACGTCGCGGCGGACTTCAAGAAGCTGATGGCATAGGGGCGGCGGACATGGACACGCAGAAGATCGCCCGGATGTTCGCGGCCGACATGATCGAGCACCGCAACCGGCTGGCGGGCAAGGCCGAGGACGCGCACCGGGCCCAGCGGTCGCTGGAGAGCGCGAGCACCAAGATCCTCGAACACCACACCGAGCACCGCGGCTCCGCCGAGGCCGCGCGGGGCGAGTGGACGGGCCGCAGCGCCGAGGGCTTCGAGCGGCGCGCCAAGCGGGTCACGGCGTCGCTGGAGGCCACGGGGACCGCCGCGGGCAAAGGCGCGACCATCGTCGCGTCGACCGCGCAGGCCCTCGACGGCGGCCACGGCGCCGTCGTGCGGCTGATCGACGAGTACACCGGCACCGCGTCGAAGGTGCTCGACGCGGGTCTCGCGGTGCGCGGCGCTGGGCAGCGCGCGGCCCTGATCCAGGCCGTCGGGTTCGTCGCGGAACTGGTGCGCCACCACACGCGTGAGTCGGCCAAGCAGGTGGTGTCGGTGCGGGCGCAGATGACCGAGGCCGCCAAGCAGTTGCGGGCCTTGGAACGCGCCGTCGAGCACGACGGGTTCGCCGACCCGAAGGCCGTGCGCAAGCCGACGCCGGACAAGAAGAAGTCGCCGGACCCCAAGCCGGACCGTCCGTCCACGACCCGGCCGAGCAGCAGCAAGGTCAAGGAGATCACGCACGCCGCGAGCGCCCAGATCGGCTACCACGAGGGCCCGGGCAACGCGAACAAGTTCGGCCCGAAGGCGGCCTGGTGTTCGTCGTTCGCCACCTGGGTGTGGCGCAAGGCGGGGGTGAACATCCCGATCCTGCCGTTCACCGGCGACGTCTACCGCTGGGGCCAGCGCAACGGCACGGCGTACAACCGCCACCAGCTCGGCCGAGTGCGGCCGGGCGACGTGCTGCTGTTCGGGTCCGGCCCGGAGAACACGTCCACCAGCAAGCACATCGGGATCGTGGAGAAGGTCAACGGCAACCAGGTGACCCTCATCGAGGGCAACTCGGGCCCGAACACCGACCAGGTGGTGCGCCGTACGCACACCTTGTCGTCGTCCACCTTCTACGGCGGGGTGCATCCGACATGAGCGAGCCTGCGAGCGAATCAGTGTCACAGGGCGTCCGTGAGGGGGTGGCATGAGCGAGATCACCGGCTCCGCGCAGGCGCACGGCGGCGCCATCCGGGTCGAGGTGTTCCCCGGCGGCGCACTGTCCACACTGGAACTGCGGGACGCGGCGCTGCGCCTGGGTTCGCGCGGCCTCTCCGACGCTGTGCTCGGCGCGGTCCGCGAGGCGGCGGCGCTGGCCAACCAGCGCACCCGGCACGCCCTGGACACCGCACTCGCCGGGCTCGACCCGGCGCTGCTCGGCCTGGACCAGGACGCGACCCTCACCGAGCGCGTCGAGGCCACCACGCCGGACACCTGGAGGCAGTCGTGACCACGGACCTGTCCGCGATGACCACCGACGAACTGATCGCCGCGAGCACCTACCTCGACGACCGCGCCGATGGCCTGTTGGCCCGCCTCGGCGCGATCACGGCGCGGGCGCGGGGCGCGCACGGCATCGAGGTGACGGTGAACCTGGAGGGCATGCTGGTCGGCCTGGAGCTGGGCGAATCGCCGCGGACACTCGCGGCGGCCGCACTGTCGGCCGAGATCGAGCGACTGGTCCAGGAGGCTTCGGTGACCGCGCTGACCGACGGACTGGCGCTGCTGGAACCGTTCGCTGGACCGGCGTTGACCGCCGAACTCGCCCAGCTCACAGGCCTGACCGGGTCGCCGTCACCCGCCCCGCGGCCCCGCCCGGCCCCGCCGGAAGAGGACTTCTCCGAGCAGACGTGGGAACTGCGCGACTAGCTCGACCTAGGACAGGTCAGACTTGGGCGCCGTTGTCGCCGTCGGGGTATTCGTGCGGGTTGCGACGGACTCGGAGTAGCAGCAGGCCGATACCCGAGGCCAGGGCCACCAGGGCGATCGGGGTGGCGATGCGGGCGTCCATGCCGATGACGCCCGGCAGGATCAGCAGGACGACGCCCGTGATCAGCAGGCCGATGGCGACCAGGGTGGCCGGGCGCAGACGGGGCAGGGGGGGTGGCTCGGGGGGCTCGTAGTGCTCGTCGTCGTTGTCGCCCGCCCAGTCGTACTCGGTTTCGTGGCCTCGCCAGCCGCCGAGGGTGGGGGGTGGGTCGGGGGGATCGGGCTCGGCTTGTCGGGTGGCTTCGGCGTGTTCGCTCTTCACCTCGGCCTCGGACGGCACGTCGCGGCCGATGCCCTCGCGTTCGAGGTCGGCCACGATCCGGGCGAACGCGGCGTCGATGTCCTCGGGACCGTCGCCCTTCACACCCGGTCACCCGCCCGCTCGGCCAGCACCCGCCGGACGAACTCGACGCTGTGGTCGAAGATCAGCGGCGCGTCGTGGTCGAGGGTGGCCACGTGGTAGCTGTTCTCCAGCACGACCTCGGTGACATCGGCGCTGCCGACCTCGCTCAGCACGATCCGCGAGTTCTCCGGCTCGACGACGTGGTCTCCCGCCGAGTGCAGCACCAGCACCGGCTGGGTGACCTTCGACAGGTCGCGGCGCACCGTCGCCCACAGCTTGACCAGGCTCGCCATGGCGCGCAGCGGCGTGCGCGCGTAGGCGTGCTCGGTGACGCCGGGCTTGGCGATGTCGTCGCTGATCGGGGCGATCGACGGCACGACCTTCGACAGCACCGAGACGACCTTGATCTCTTTGCGCAGCGTCATCACCGACGGGTTGACCAGCACCACGCCCGCGATGGCCGACCCGTGTTCCTCGGCGAGCCGCAGACACAGCGTGCCGCCCATCGACAGGCCGAACACGAACACCGTCTCGCACCGTTCGAGCAGCTCGCGCAGCGCGGTGTCGACCGTGCCATACCAGTCGGTCCAGCCGGTGCGGTTCATCTCCTGCCAGGTCGTGCCGTGCCCGGGCAGCAGCGGAAGCCGCACGCTGAAACCCTCGGCGACGAGCCGGTCGGCCCAGGGGCGCATGCTGAACGGCGAGCCGGTGAAGCCGTGGCTGACCAGCACACCGACCTCGGTGGACCCGTCGTGCGCGTAGGACTCCGCACCTGCGATAGCGGGCACCCCGCCCCTCCTATGATCAGCACCGACGAGCATGGGATGTGGCCATCGTCGCACGAACTGGCGTCGAGGTGGCCGGATCTTTGTCCCGTGTTTCGTCGTTGTGTACCCGAATGTCCTCGACATCTCGACAGGGCCTGGTCGCGTTACGTGTTCCCCGCGGCGTTGTGCCAGGCCACCGGGGTTCGTAGGCTCAGGCGGGGCCGATGCAGAGAACGGGAGCGCTGGTCGAGTGTTGTACTGGTTGATGAAGCGGGTCTTGCTCGGGCCGCTGCTGCACCTGTTCTTCCGGCCGCGGATCGAGGGCGCCGAGAACATTCCCGACGAGGGCGGCGCGCTGCTCGCGAGCAACCACCTCGCGGTGTCCGACTCGTTCTTCCTGCCGCTGAAGGTCGACCGCCGGGTCACCTTCCCGGCGAAGATCGAGTACTTCACCGCCCCGGGGATCAAGGGCAAGCTCAAGAAGTGGTTCTTCACCGGGGTCGGCCAGATCCCGATCGACCGCTCCGGCGGCTCGTCCGCGCAGGCCGCCCTCGACACGGGCGTGCGGCTGCTGCGCGAGGGCAACCTGATGGGCATCTACCCCGAGGGCACCCGCTCGCCGGACGGTCGGCTCTACAAGGGCAAGACCGGCATCGCGCGGATCGCGCTGGAGGCGGGGGTGCCGGTGATCCCGATCGCCATGTTCGGCACCGACAAGGCCAACCCGATCGGGTCGAAGATGTGGAAGCCGTACCCGATTCGGATCAAGGTCGGCAAGCCGCTGGACTTCTCCCGCTACCGGGGCCTGCAGGGCGACCGGTTCGTCGAGCGGTCGATCACCGACGAGGTCATGTACGCGCTCATGGAGCTGACGGGCCAGGAGTACGTCGACATCTACGCGGCGAAGGCCAAGGAGTTGCAGGCCGCGGAGGAGGCGGGCAGGCCCGCGACGCTGCCCGAGCAGCAGCAGCGCACCGCGCGCGAGGTCGACCGCATCCCGGAGACCGAGGCGGGCTGACTAGGCTTGCTCGGTGCGTTTCTTCTACGACACCGAGTTCATCGAGGACGGGCTCACCATCGACCTGGTGTCGATCGGTGTCGTCGACGAGAACGGCCGCGAGTTCTACGCGGTGTCCACCGAGTTCGACCCGGCCAAGGCGGGCCCGTGGGTGCGCGACCACGTCCTCGACAAGCTCCCGCCGCCCGCCGACAAGTCGTGGTGCGACCGCGCCGAGATGCGTAGGCGGCTGCTGGATTTCCTGGTGCAGCCGCGGCCCAAGGACAAGATCGAGTTGTGGGCCTGGTTCGCCGCCTACGACCACGTGGCGCTCGGCCAGCTCTGGGGGTCGATGCCCGCGCTGCCCAGGGAGATCCCGCGGTTCACCCGGGAGCTGCGGCAGCGCTGGGAGGACGCGGGCAAACCCGCCCTGCCCGCCCCGCCGGACGACGCCCACGACGCCCTCGCCGACGCCCGACACAACCTGCTCCGCTGGCGGGTCATCGACGCGGAATGGCGCAGGCGGCTCAGTCGACCCGCCTGACCGCAGGCGGCGAGGTGAATTCGCGGCGACCCGCCTTGCTATACCGATTCAGCTGCCGGCAGGCTGACACCGGCAGACGGTGATGCCGATCACTGTCGCTACGTGTTGGAGGGTCGGTTCTCATGCGGGTCGGCGTACTCACCGGCGGTGGTGACTGTCCAGGTCTGAACGCGGTCATCCGGGCCGTGGTCCGCAAGGGCGTCGAGGGACACGGCTGGGACGTCCTCGGCTTCCGCAACGGCTGGCAGGGCCCGCTCGAAGGCAAGGTCAAACCGATCGGCCTAGACGACGTCGAGGACATCCTCACCCGCGGCGGCACCATCCTCGGCTCGTCCCGCACCAACCCGTACCAGGTCGAGGGCGGCCTGGAGAAGATCAAGTCCGTGCTGGCCGAGCACGGCGTCGACGCGTTGATCGCGATCGGCGGCGAGGACACCCTCGGCGTCGCCAAGCGCCTCACCGACGATGGTGTGGGCGTCGTGGGCGTGCCGAAGACGATCGACAACGACCTCAACGCCACCGACTACACCTTCGGCTTCGACACCGCCGTGCACATCGCCACCGAGTCGATCGACCGCCTGCGCACCACCGCCGAGTCGCACCACCGCGCGCTCGTCGTCGAGGTCATGGGCAGGCACGCGGGGTGGATCGCGCTGCACGCGGGCCTCGCGGGCGGCGCGAACGTGATCCTGGTGCCCGAGCGCCCGTTCAGCGTCGACAAGGTCATCGAGTGGGTGCGGCGCCGGTTCGAGCGGCAGTACGCGCCGATCATCGTCGTCGCCGAGGGCGCGTTGCCCGAGGGCGGCGCGGAGTTGCTGGCCAGCGGCGAGAAGGACGCCTTCGGGCACGTTCGGCTCGGCGGGGTGGGCACCTGGCTCGCCGAGGAGATCGCGACCAAGACCGGCGAGGAGTCCCGCGCGGTCGTCCTCGGCCACACCCAGCGCGGCGGCACCCCGACGGCGTATGACCGAGTCCTGGCCACCCGGTTCGGTCTGCACGCGGTGGACGCGGTGGCCGACGGCGACTTCGGCGTCATGGTCGCGCTGCGCGGCACCGACATTGTTCGGGTGAAACTCGCCGAGGCGACCGCCGAGTTGAAGACGGTGCCGCTGGAGCGCTACGCCGAGGCGGAGATCTTCTTTGGATAGCCTCGTCTGAACGGGTGAATGCGGTGGGTTCGCTGATCTGGCTTCGCCCTCGCCGATAGCCTCGTGGTGACCGTGTGGGTGCGGTCCGCGACTGTTTGGCGTGCATGGGGAGAACACGATGAGCGTTCCTGCGGGTGGGCAGGGTGGGTCGAGGTCGTTGTGGGACATGCTGGGCGTGTCCGAGGCGATCGCGAGTGCCACCGATGCGGCGCGAGGTCTGGGCACTGGCCGGTTCGAGATGTCCCCGGACGAACTCCGCTCCGTCCGCGCCGACTGGCAGGCCGTCGCCGAGGACCTCGACGTGATGAAACGCGACGCCGAACCGTTGAGCCAGGTGCAGGGGCCGGGCGCGGAGGCGGCGAGCGAGGGGCAGGCGGCGGCGGCGAATCAGTCCGGTTTGCGTTATCAGGCCGACCTGGAGGCGATGCAGAACTACGTCGGGTCGTATGTTGCGGGCTTGGATCGGGTGATTGCGGAGTATGAGCGGACGGATGCGGGGCGAGCCGAGGTGTTCGGTCGCAGGCACGGAGAGTTGGGGTGAGGGGTGTGAGTTGGGTTCTGACCAGTGCGGTGGTTTTGCTGGCGCTTGCGGGGTGTTCGGCTACGCCGGGGACCGCGGTTCCGGTGCCGGGTGGGGGCGGGTCGACCACGGCGAGTGGTGGGTTGAGCACGTCGGCGTCCGCGGGAGATCGGTTGCCGGGTGGTGCGCCTCGGGTGCGAAAGCCGTTGGACAGTGCGCCGTTTCAGGCCGAGCCGTGTTCGGTGTTGACTCCGGCGCAGTTGGCGTCGATGTCGGTGGGGGGGCCGGGGAAGGCGCGGTCGAGGGGGCCGTCCGGGCCGGTCTGCGACTGGGATGACAACACCACTCACATCGGTGTGGGGGGTGCGTTCGTGATCAAGAATCCGCAGGGGCTGGACACGCTGTACGCGCAGGAGGGGAAAGGCTTTCTTCAGTTGTTCGAGCCGTTGCCGGAGATCGAGGGGCACCCTGCGGTGGTCTACGGTCTGCGGGACGGTCGTGGAGGAGGTACTTGCTCGGTTGCGGTGGGGCTGACGGATGAGTTGACGTATTCGGTGGCGGTGACGCTCGGCTTTCAGCATCCGACGAGGTCGGATCCGTGTCCGGTGGCGCGCAGGGCGGCCGAGTTGGCGATGGCGACCATGACGGGGGGTGCGTGATGGCGGGGATGTCGGCGAAGGACATCTACGACAGGGTGCACAGTGGTCCGGGCACGTCGTCGTTGGCGGGTGCCCATGACGTGGCGTTGACGTTGGCGGCCAACCACAAGGCGCTCGCGGTGCGGGTTGAGGCGTTGCGGCAGCGGATGGAGGCGGCGTGGGTGGGCGATGCGTCCGCCGCCGCCCATCAGGCGGCTGGTCCGCTGGTGACGGCGTTCGACCGCAGTGGCGCCGAGTTGGACCGGGCGCAGAATGTGCTGTTCAACCAGAGCGATTCGTTCGACACGGTGAAGCGGGCGGTCGTGCCGGTCGCGGAGGCGCCGCCGGTGACCGGGTTCATGGACGTGGTCACGCCGTGGGACACCGACACCGAGGACGCGGTCAACCAGTACAACTCCGCCGCTGAGCACAACTTTCGGGTGTATACCGCCTATGCGGGCGACAGCAACGCGAACGCGGTCGGGATGCCGCGCGAGTACGGCGAGGTTCCGCCCGCGTTCGGCGAGGTCGCGATCAAGGTGCCCGAGCCGTCCGATGGCGACGGCGGCCGGGGCGGGCCGTCGCAGCCCGGCACCTCCGACGGCGGTGGTGGCGGTCCGACGCCCGCTCAGTTCGTGCAGGCACCAGGGCAGCCCGGTGGCCCGTCCACGGGTGCGGGCGGTGGCGCGCTGGTGCCGCCGGGTCAGTCGACGGAGGCGTCCGGGTTTCAGCCGCCGACCGGTGGGAGTCCGGTTCCGGTCGGGTCGGGACTTGCAGGTGCGTCCGCTGGTTCTGGTGGTAGCGGCGGGTTTTCGGGTGGCGTCGGCGCGGTTCTCGCGCCGGGTGCAGGCGGATCGGGTGCCCAGGGCGGTCGATTCGGTGGTGGGCACGGCGGGGCTGGTGGGCCGGGCGCCGGGGTTGGTCGTGGCGTGCCGGGTGGGGTCGCCGGGGGTGGCGGTGCGGACGCCCATGCGGGTCCCCGGTCTGGTGCGGGTCCGGTGTCCGGGGAGCCCGCCGGGCAGCGGGGCGCGAGCGGCGCGGCGGGTCGCTCTGGTGGGGCCGCCGGCATGGGCGGCATGGGTGGCGGTACTGGAGCCCGAGGTGGCGAGGACTCCGAGTACGAGCGGGCAACGTACCTTCGGGAGCACGACCCGGACGAGTTGTTCGGCACGGACGAGATCACCGCGCCGCCGGTCATCGGGCTGTAACAGGTGTTGCGCAGGGAGTTCCGGCTGTCCCGGGACGCGCTGGTCCGCGTCATCCGGCGGGAGAATCTGGGCGAGCCGCATCCTGTACTGAGCGGTGCGCAGGTGTGGCTGGACGAGGCCGACGAGCACGCGGCGGACCGCCGCGCCCGGGCGGAGCTGTCGCGGATCGGCGCGCTGGACCGGGACGGTCGCCTGGCGTCGGACTTCCACGACGCGCTCGCCGTGGTGGCCCGACCCAAGGTCGAGTTCTACGGCTGGGTCGCGCGCGCGGACTCGAACTTCGCTTTGCTTGCCGCGTCCACCGGTCGTGCCGGCGTGCTGTTGGTGCACGAGGACCGCGATGTGCTCATCGCCCCGGCCCACGCTGATGCGCTGCCCGAGGCGCTCATCGCCCGGCTGCCCGAGTTTCCGCCCGCCCGGGGGCACTCGATCACAGCGCCGGAGTCCGAGTTCCGGCTGCGGCCACCCACTCCGAAAGACGGGTTCGGCACGTTTCGTCAACCGAAGTCGGCCATCCCCGCCAAGGAGTTGCGCAGGCTGGTGGAGCAACCGCGATACGGCGGCGGGCAGGTGTACGCGGCGGGCCGCGAGGCTGGTTCCCGTCGATGCCGGGCACTGGCACTGACCTATCTGGACACCGAGTCCGGCCGCTGGATGACCTATGTGGACACTCGCGGACCCGCCGACCGGTGGATCGTGGCGGCACCGGCGGGTGTCCAGGCGATGGCCGGGCGCGTGCGCACGGTGGGCCGCTCGCTGGGCTGAGGTCATCGGTCGATCGCCCAACCCCCGGCGTGCGCTCGGCTACTCATCGGCTCGGGCCGCGTCGTGGCGGACCAGGCGGAAGTCGCCGAGGTTGCGCAGGGCGCGCAGCAGCCGTTCCGGCGAGGAGATGGAGCCGGACGCGCCGCCGTCAGCGGTGTGGAACCAGCAGGACTCGTCCGGGCCGAAGTCCATGCCCCAGGCGTGGATCCGCGCGTCCTCGCGGTCGGCCGCAATCTCGAACACGGTGAACAGGCGCGGCGCGTACGCGGTGCTCATGTCTTCGAGCACGGCCGCCAGATCGCTCTCGCTCCACGGCGGAGCCGGGATGTTCGGCGCACTGACCATGATGTTGTCCACAAGTCCTCCAAACGTCGATGGCTAACAAGTTAGCGTCTCATTGCCGACGCCGTCAGCCCTCGATCGGGTGAACTACTTGCTGTGCGTGTGGTCGACGCGAGAGAGTTGCGGCATGACCAGAGGAGATCCCGCCGCCCTGCGCTGGCTTGTCGGCATCGAACTGCGCGACCGAAGGCTTCGTGCCCGCAAGACCACGGCGGCGGCAGCGACGCTGATCGGCACGAACCACAGCAAGATCGTGCACATGGAGACGGGCCGCTACCGGCAGAAGGCCGACGAGGTCAAGGAGTTGTTGGAAGCCTACCGCGCTCCACAGTCCGAAGTGGACCGCGTGGTGGCGCTCGCCGCGACCGACGACGGGCCGTCCTGGTGGGAACCATGGTCCAAAGTGGTGTCCGAGGACTTCGCGATCTTCCTCGGCCTGGAAGGCTTGGCCGAGCGGGAGTTCACCTACGACCCGCTGCTGGTCTCAGCGCTGTTTCAAACAGAGGCATACGCCATGGCATTGACCGGTCTGAGTCACAGGGTTCCGCTGGATCGGCAGGAGCTTGTCGTGGAATTGCGTATGGAGCGGCAGCGCAGGCTCACTGAGCCAGTTCCGCTCAAAGTGCAGTCGGTGATCGAGGAGTCAGCTCTGCGCCGGGTTGCTGGCGACGGAGAACTCATGCGTGAGCAGTTGGAGCGGCTCATCGAGTTGAGCGAGCTGTCCAACGTCACGATCCAGATTTTGCCGACAGCGAAGGGAATTCGGGCGGCGACCTTTGGTGATTTCAACCTGATCGAGCTGGCCAGCGGCAGACAACTCGTCTATGTGGAGTCCTTGTACGGGGCGGAGTACGTGCACGACCGCAACGAGGTGCGCGGGTATAGCCTCATGGTCGACAGCGTCCGGGCGGACGTACTCGACGAGGACGACTCGGTGGCGCTGATCAAGCAGGTGATCACCGAGACGACCTAGCCGGAGGTGCCCGTGACGGCCGCCGATCTGCCCGCGATGGTGTGGCGCAAGGCCAGCCGCAGCGGCAACAACGCCAACTGTGTGGAGATCGGGTTCCCCGAGGATTCCTGGCGCAAGTCCGTCCGCAGCGGCGACAACGCCAACTGTGTCGAGGTTGCCTTGGTGCCGGGGCTGGTGGGGGTGCGGGACTCCAAGAACTTCGGTGGGCCGGTGCTGACGTTCGGTGGTGGCGCACTTGATGCGCTGCTGTGGACGGTGTGCGCGGGGCGGTAGTCGACTCGTCAGGTGGTTGCTCGGCCGAACGGGTGAACGTCGCAGGTTCGGCGAACTGGTTCCCCTCTCGCCGATAGCCTGATCGTGGCTGTGGGTGCGCAGTCCGCGACGGGTGGTGTGGGGAGGAGACGATAGTGAGCGTTCCAGAGGGTGACCGGCCGGAGTCTTTCTGGGACAAGCTGGGTGTGTCCGAGGCGGTCACCGCAGCCACCGAGATGGCACGTGGCCTCGGCACCGGCCGGTTCGAGATGTCCCCCGACGAACTGCGCTCCACCCGCGCCGAATGGCAAGCGATCTTCGACGATATCGAAGTGATGAGACGGGACGCCACGCAGATGACCCAGGTGAAGGGCCCTGGCGCGGAAGTTGCGAGCAAGGGGCAGGCGCGTGCGGCAAACGAATCCGGCCATCGCTACCTGGTCAGCTTGGCTGGCATACAGGCATATGTCGATAAGTTTGGCAAGGGCCTCGACCGTACGATCGCCCAGTACGAGCAGACGGATGGGGACCGCGCCGAAGTGTTTCGCCGTAGGCAGGGAGAGTTGGAGTGACGCGTGCGTGGTGCGTCCTGGTCACCAGTGTGGTGGTGGCTGTACTTGCGGCGTGTTCGTCAACCGCTGGATCGGCTCATCCGGTGCCTGGTGCGTTGGCCACGAGTCAGGCTGGAGGTGGACCCGGGGGGCCGAGCACGTCGGTGTCGTCCGGTGGGGATCGTCTGCCGGGTGGCGCTCCTCGGGTGAAGAAACCGCTGGACAGTGCCAAGTTTCAGGCCGCGCCATGTTCGGTGTTGAGTCAGCCGCAGTTAGCGTCGATGTCGGTCGGTGTGCCGGGAAAGGCACGATTGAATGGTCCGGTGGGTCCGACCTGTGACTGGCAGGACAACATTACGGAAATCGGCCTGGGTGGCGCATTTGCACTGCCAAACACTGAAGGTCTTGATTCTCTCTACTCGCAGGACAGGGACGGTCAGATCGGCTTGTTCGAGCCGTTGCCCGAGATCGCCGGGCATCCTGCGGTGATCTTCAGTGGGGTGGATCAGCGCGAGATCGGCTCATGTGCGGTGGCAGTGGGGTTGACGGATCAGTTGAACTACTCGGTGGTGGTGACTCTCGGTTCGGATCATCCGACGAGGTCGGATCCGTGTCCGGTGGCGCGACGCGCGGTTGAGTTGGCGATGGAGACGATGACTGGTGGCAGGTGATGGCGGCGCGTCGGCGGTTGCGTCGCGGTTGCCGGTGTCGTGGGTGCGTGGCCGAATCGTCAACCAGTCGTGTGCCCCAGAGAACCCGGGTGGTCCGGCTGACGTTCGGCGTCGGCATCATGGTTGAGCTGCCACGGTGCGCGCGCGATGGAAGTTGACGAACTCCTCTGGGCAGGCGCGGACGCCCAGGCGCGCGCGCTGCGCGATGGTCAGGTCACCGCGCCCGACCTGCTCGACGCCGTGTTGCGGCGCGCGGAAGCGCTCAACCCCAAGCTGAACGTCTTCCGCATCCTCTACACCGACGCCGCGCGCGAGGCCGCGAAGGACGCGCAGCGCAGGCTCGACGCGGGGGAGCGCACGCCGCTGCTCGGGGTGCCGGTCGCGATCAAGGACGACATGGACGTCGCGGGCGACGTCACCGCCCAGGGCGGCAGGCCGCAGCTCCCGCCCGCCGAGCGCGACTGCGCCGCCGTCGCCCGGCTGCGCGCGGCGGGCGCGGTGCTCGTCGGCCACACGCTGACCCCGGAGCGGTGCCTCTGGCCGTTCACCGAAAGCCTGACCTACGGCGTGACCCGCAACCCGTGGCACCTCGACCACACGCCCGCGGGCTCGTCCGGCGGGTCGGCGGCGGCCGTGGCGGCGGGCATCGTCGGGGCGGCCACGGGATCCGACGGCGGTGGGTCGGTGCGCATGCCCGCCGCCGCGTCGGGGATCTTCGGCCTCAAGACGACCCGCGACCTGGTGTCGCTCGCCCCGTACGCCGAGGAATGGTACGGGCTGTCCGGCATCGGCCCGCTCGGCAGACGCGTTGCCGACGCGGCGGCGATGCTCGACGTGCTCGCCGAGGACGGCGGCAGCTATCGCGCTGCCGTCGACGCGGACCCGGGGCCGCTGCGGATCGCGCTCGGCTGGCTCGCACCGACGGGCAGGCCGTCGAGGGCCGCGACCTGGCGGCGCGCGGTCGCGGCCACCGCCGAGAAGTTGCGCGACCTGGGCCACCGGGTCACCGAGGCCGACCCCGCGCTCGGGGCCCGGCCGACCCCGCAGTTCGTGCTCCGCTACCTGCGCGGCGTCGCCGACGACGTCAAGGCGCTGCCGCACCCGGAGTGGCTGGAGCCGCGCACCCGCAAGATCGCCGCCCTGGGCCGCCGGGTCCCCGACAGTGCGCTGCGCTGGGCGCGGGCCGCGGAGGCCGGGCTCCAGGAGCGCATGGCCACCTTCTTCACCGACTACGACGTGCTGTTGCAGCCCACCTGGACCCGCACGCCGAGCCGGATCGGGCGGTACCACGGCCGCGGCCTGGTGACGACCAACCTGGGTCTAGGCAGCAGCATCGCGTACTTCCCGACCTGGAATGTGCTCGGCCTCCCCGTCGCCGCCCTCCCGGTCGGCCACGACGACGTGGGCATGCCGATCGGCGTCCAGCTCGTCGGCCCGGCGTACTCCGAGCGGCTGCTGCTGTCGCTGTCGGGACAGTACGAGCGCGCGCACCCGTGGGCGGACCTCCGGCCCTCGATCTGACTCACGTGAGGGCGCCGACGTCGAGATACGCGGCGAAGGTGCCCAGCCAGTGCTCGGCCGCGTACCCGAACCCGAACACGTAGCGCCATCCCGCCTCGTGGTGGGCCCGCTCGGCCGTCCGCGCGAGATCCCGATACCGGTGCCCGGGCGGCAGCGCGTCCGCGACCGCGCGCCAGCACCACGTGCGCGCCAGCGCCAGTCCCGCCAGGTGCGACCCGTGCGGGTCGGCCGGGTCGTCGACCGGGACCGGGGTGCGCAGGACGTGCCAGCGAGGCGCCGTCAGGTCGGGGAGGAAGCCGTCCAGCCACGCGGCGAACTCGGGTGCGGGCAGCACGCGGCGGACGAGGTCGGCCTCGACCAGGGCGGGGGAGAGGAAGTCGGCGGCGTCGGGCTCGAAACCGCCGTAGCCCTCGTCGGCCAGGTAGAACCGGCGGGCCGCCGACTCGCACGACGCCGCCAGGTCGGTGTCGCCGACCGCGCGGGCCGCGTCCAGCACCAGGCCGAGGGCGAACGCCGTGTTCGAGTGCGTGCCGACGCGCACCGGCAGGCGGGCGGCGGCGAGCCACGTCAGCCAGTGCGCGCGCACCGCGTCGACCAGGGGCCGCAGTGCGGTGGCCCACGCGGCGCCATCGGGCCACGTGCGCAGTTCGGCGTCGAGCAGCAGCAGCCACGCCCAGCCGTAGGGCCGCTCCCAGAACGCGCCGTTCGGACCGGCGAAGAACGTGGCCTCGACCTCGGCGTTCTCCCGCGTGACCAGCGTGTCCAGCACTCCCCGCGCGGCGTCCGCGCCCGGCAGGCCGGGGAACAGCCGCAGCAGCCGCACGGCAAGCCAGGTCTGGTGCACGCACGAGTGCCAGTCGAACGATCCGGCGAACACGGGATGCCGCGCGCGCTGCGGCACCAGGTCCGCCGCCGACTCGATCAGGTGAATCCAGTGCACCGGGTAGTCGCGCTGGATGTTGGCGACGGCGGTCGCCAGCAGTCGGTCGGCGGTTTCGGCGTCCAGTCCCGGGGTCACGGGCGCATCTTGCCTTCCGCAACCGACATGAGGACAGGCTTCGATCACGCCGGTGTCCACGAACCGGGACGGCCGTCCCGGCGTCCGCCCGGAAATCCCGACCTCCTACCCTTGACCCGTGAACTGGACCGTGGACGTGCCGGTGGACACGCTTCCCGAGCTTCCCCCGCTGCCCCCGGCGTTGCGCGCCCGCCTCGACGACGCCCTCACCCGACCCGCCGCGCAGCAACCCGAGTGGCCCGACGCCGACCAGGTGCGCCAGGTGCGCACGCTGCTGGAGAGCGTGCCGCCGATCACCGTGCCCGCCGAGATCGACCGGCTCAGCCGACGGCTCGCCGAGGTGGCCCGCGGCGAGGCGTTCATGCTGCAGGGCGGCGACTGCGCCGAGACCTTCGTTGACAACACCGAACCGCACATCCGCGGCAACATCCGCACCCTGCTGCAGATGGCCATCGTGCTCACCTACGGCGCCAGCCTGCCGGTGGTCAAGGTCGGCCGCATCGCGGGCCAGTACGCCAAGCCGCGGTCGAACAAGACCGACGCGCTCGGCCTGCCGGTCTACCGGGGCGACATCGTCAACTCGCTGATCGCCACGCCAGAGGCCCGGGTGCCCGACCCGTCGCGGATGATCCGCGCGTACGCCAACGCGGGCGCGGCGATGAACCTGCTGCGCGCGCTGACCGGCGCGGGCATGGCCGACCTGACCAAGGTCCACGACTGGAACCGCGACTTCGTCAAGACCTCGCGGGCGGGCGAGCGCTACGAGGCGCTGGCCACCGAGATCGACCGGGGCCTGCGGTTCATGCAGGCGTGCGGCGTCGAGGACAGCTCGCTGCACACCGTCGAGGTGTTCGCGAGCCACGAGGCGCTGCTGCTCGACTACGAGCGCGCCATGCTGCGGATGGACGTGACCGGCGAAGAGCCCAAGCTCTACGACCTGTCCGCGCACTTCCTGTGGATCGGCGAGCGCACCCGCCAGCTCGACGGCGCGCACATCGCCTTCGCCGAGCTGCTGTCGAACCCGATCGGGCTCAAGATCGGCCCGACGACCACGCCCGAGCAGGCCGTCGAGTACGTCGAGCGGCTCGACCCGCGGCGCGAGGCGGGCAGGCTGACGCTGATCAGCCGGATGGGCAACGGCAAGGTGCGCGACGTGCTGCCCGCCATCGTGGAGAAGGTCACCGCGTCGGGCCACCAGGTCATCTGGCAGTGCGACCCGATGCACGGCAACACCCACGAGTCGTCCAACGGCTACAAGACCCGGCACTTCGACCGCATCGTGGACGAGGTGCAGGGCTTCTTCGAGGTGCACCGCAGGCTCGGCACGTACCCGGGCGGCATCCACGTCGAGCTGACCGGCGAGGACGTCACCGAGTGCCTCGGCGGCGCGCAGGAGATCTCCGACGCCGACCTCGTCGGCCGCTACGAGACCGCGTGCGACCCGCGGCTGAACACCCAGCAGTCGCTGGAGCTGGCGTTCCTGGTCGCGGAGATGCTCCGCTCCTGACCGGGCTCCTGACCGAACGGGTCAGGCGCAGAGTTCGTGCAGGGTGGCGGCCGACTTCACCATCGCGTCGGCCAGCCGCCGCACATCCAGCGCGTCGGCGTCCGCGTTGAGTCCGATGTGGACACTGTCGAGGTAGGGCGAGACGGCCACCGCGACGCAGTGCCCGGGCGCCAGCGGCACGATCGGGTACACCTCGCGCAGCGCCGCCCCGCCCAGGGTCAGCGGCACCCGCGGGAACGGCACGGTGGTGACTACGGTGTCGAACAGCAGCGGCGCGCCCGACGCCAGCAGCGGCAGGCCCAGCCGGTGCGCCAGGTGCGGCACCCGGTCGGCCAGCAGCGGCAGCGCGCCCGCCCCGCTGGTCGGCCCCGCCTCCTTGTTCGCGTCCATTGCGGCCCGCACCCGGCGCAGCCGGGCGACCGGGTCGACCTCGCCGACGGGCAGGTCGCAGAGGTAGCCGGAGAGCTGGTTGCCGCCGCCGACCGCCTGCCTGCCGCGCACGCTCACCGGGATCAGCGCCCGCATCGCCACACCGTCGTCGGGCTGCTGTCCGACTGAGGTCATCCAGTCGCGCAGGCCGCCCGCGAGCACGGCCAGCACCACGTCGTTGATCGTGCCGCCGTGGCGGCGCCGGATCTGCCGGATGTCGTCCGCGTCGAGCCGGACCATGCCGAACCGCCTGCGCGCGGACGTTGTCGTGGGCAGCGGCACCGCCCACGGCGGCCGGACCGACCGCAGCACCGCGCCCGCCACCTCGACACCCTGCCTGAGCTGGTCGAGCAGGCCGGGCCGGGCCACCGGCCGGGGCGCGGCGGGCGCGCCGAGTCCGTCGAACAGGCCCGCCGCCAGCGCCACCGCGCCGGTGCCGTCGGCGAGCGCGTGGTGCAGTTTGAACAGCAGCGCGAAGTCGCCGCTCGGCAGCGCCACCACGTGCAGGCCCCACAGCGGCCGGTCGAGGTCGAGCGGCTGTGCGAGCCACGACGACGCGTAGGTCGTCAGCAGGGCGTCGTCGGGCAGGCGGTAGGTGCGGATGTGGTCGGCCGGGTCGAAATCGGGGGTGTCGACCCACTCGGCGCCGCCGGGCGGCAGCAGCGTCGCCCGGGCCCGGGCGCGCAGCCGGGGTTGGGCGGCGATCCGCTCGGCCAGCAGCGCGGCCACGGCGTCCGGGTCGACCGGCGTGGTCGGTCGGAACAGGGCGACCGCGCCGAGGTGCATCGGCGTTGCGGCCCGGTCCAGGCAGAGGAAGGCGACGTCGAGCCCGCTCAGACGGGTGCGGTGGGACATCGCTCTACGACACCACGCCGACGTGACAGCGGAGTTACCCGACTGGGTCGGCGCGGTCCACATCACCCGATCGAGTTCGTCACAGTCAGCACGAGAACACAGTCAGCACGAGAACACGGTCAGAACGAGAACACGGTCAGAACGAGAACACGATCACCTTGGAGTTCTTCTCCACCCGGCTGCCCGGCCCAGGCCCCTGGGTGAAGATCCGCCCGCCCGGGTTGGAGAACGGCTGCAGCTCCAACTGCAGGCCGAGCTGGGCCAGCTCCGCCTGCGCCTCCGGGACCGTCTTGCGGCTGAGGTCCGGCACGGTGACCGCGGTGGACACCACGACCGAGACGCGCTTGCGCCCGCCCGCGTCGATCTTGGTGTTGGCGCCGGGGTCGGTGCGGATCACCTTGCCGCCGTCGATGTCGCCCGCGAACTCGGGCTGCCCGTCGAACGGCTCGAACCCGGCCTGCTGCAGCGTCTGGAACGCCTCGTCGCGGGTCTTGCCGCGCACGTCGGGGATCGGTTTGGGCGCGGGGCCCTTGCTCAGCACGACGATCACCCGCTGGCCGATGTCGAGCTCGGTGCCCGCGGCGGGCTCCAGCCGGACCACCTGGTCCTTGGCCACCTTCTCGTCGAACACGTTCTTGCCGTCGTCGCGCTGCGGTTGCAGCTCGGCAGCCCGGATCGCCTGCTCGGCCTGCGCGACGGTGGACCCGGCGCGCACGTCCGGCACCACCGGCCTGCCCGCCGACACGATCAGCCGCACCTCGTCGCCGCGCAGCGCCTCGGCACCCGGCGCGGGCTCGGTGCGGATGACCACGCCCGCGGAGATGTCGTTGTCCCGGACCGTGGTGACCCGGGGGTTCAGGTTCGCCGCCCGCAGCGCCTGCTCGGCGCTCGCCGCGTCCTTGCCCTGCACGCCGGGCACCTCGGTGTAGCGCCCGCTGGTGAACCACCACGTCGTGGTGCCGATCAGGGCCGCCACCAGCACCCCGACCAGGCTCCACAGCACGATCCGGCGGTTGCGGTTCGGCGGCGGCCGCTGCGGCAGCTCGGGCTGCGGGCCGGTCTGCGGGTAGCGGGGCGGAACCGGCCCCGACGGGTACCGCTGGATCGGGTGCGGCCCGGTGGGCGGCTGCCGCATGGCGGCCGAGTCGGCGACCCGGTCCAGGTCGGAGCGCAGCATCGCCCGGGTGCCCTGCGGACCGACCGCGCTGAACCCGGCGGGCACGTGGCGCACGATGGTCGCCGAGTGCGGCGCCGCGGTGAGCGCCGGGGCGGGCAGGTCGGCCACGCGGACCTTGACGGTCGCCTCCGGGTCGTCCTCGGCGGACACCGGCTCGACCGAGGTCTCGGTCGGCTCGTCCGCGCTGTCCTCCGGCACGGTCTCGTCGGGCACCGTCTCATCGGGCACGGCTTCGAGCACAGCGGCCTCGGGCACCGGCACCCGCATCCGGGGCAGCGACAGCGCGGTGCGCACCTGGCGCAGCTCCGCCAGCAGCGCCGCGCCGTCCACCGGCCGGCCGGCCGGGTCGCGCCGGGTGGCGCGCACGACGAGGTCGTCCAGCAGCGGCGCGATGCCCGGCACGGCCGCGCTCGGCGGCGGGACATCGTCGTTGACGTGCCGATACGCCACCGACAGCGCGTTGTCGCCGCGGTATGGCGGGGCGCCGGTCAGCGCCTCGTAGAACACGATGCCCGCCGAGTAGACGTCGCCGCGGGTAGAGGCCGCGCCCGTGGTGACCTGCTCGGGGGAGAGGTAGGAGACGGTGCCCAGGATGATGCTGCTCTTGGTCGTGCCCACGCTCGACAACGCCCGCACCAGGCCGAAATCGGCCACCTTGACCACGCCACCCGGGCCGATCAGCACGTTCTCCGGCTTCACGTCGCGGTGGATCAGCCCGGCCTCGTGCGCGGCCGCCAGCGCCGCGAGCACCGGCTCCATGATCGACAGCGCCAGCGGCGCGGGCAGCGCGCCGCGCTGGGTCAGCAGGTCGCGCAGCGTGCCGCCGGCGACCAGTTCCATGACCAGGTACACGTGCTCGCCGTCGAGGCCCTGGTCGTGCACGGCGACGACGTTCGGGTGGTGGATCTTCGCCGCGGACCGGGCCTCGCGCTCGAAGCGCTCCACGAAGCTGCGGTCGTCGGCGAACCGGGAATCCATCACCTTGATCGCGACCGGGCGGTCGAGCCGGGTGTCGAGCCCGCGGTACACCGCCGACATGCCGCCGCGCGCGAGCAGCGCTTCGACGCGGTAGCGCTGTTCCAGCAGCGCACCGACCAGGCTCGGGCCCTTGTCCTCCACAATGGTCGATCGTACGGAGCGTCACGCCTGCTTGTGGCCGGGCCCGCGATTCTGTGACCAAAGGCCCGAGCCGCGGCGAAGTCGGCTGCCGTTGTCGTGCGCGTGTGGCATCGTTGTGCCCCGTGAGTTCCATCCCAGCCGCTGCCGACGTTCTCGACCCCTCGGTGCGGGTGCTCCCGCTGCCCGACGTCGCGGAGCGCCTCCACCAGCCCATCACCCGCGTCCACCAGGCCCTGCGGGACCACCACCTGCTCGCGGTCCGCCGCAAGGGCGTGCTCATGGTCCCGGCCGACTTCCTCGACGAGGAGACCGGCGCCGTGGTCAAGGGCCTGCCCGGCACGATCACCGTGCTCAACGACTCCGGCTTCAGCCCGGAGGAGATGATCCGCTGGCTGTTCACCGCCGACGACTCGCTGCCCGGCACGCCGATCGACGCGCTGCGCGGCAACCGGGGCCGCGAGGTCAAGCGGCGCGCGCAGGCCCTCGCGCTCTGAGCCGCGCCACCAGGCACCGCGCCGCACCCGGCACGGCCACCGCGAGCCTGCGCCCGCCGGACACCACCGCCCGGCGGGTCAGCACGGAATAGTCCGCGGCGGCGATCTCGTCCAGGATGCCGCCGTAGAGGGTGGCCGCCGCGGCCACGCACGGCCGCGCCACCGGGTCGAGCAGCGCGATGCCGGGCTCGGCCGCGCGGTAGACCGACCGCGCGTGCGCGACCAGGTGCGCCACGGCCCGCCGCACGGCCGGATCCGGCGCGCCCGTCGCGCGGGCGTGGGTGAGCCGCGCGCGATCGACGCCGAACGCGGCGAGCTGGTCGACGGGCAGGTACACCCGGCCCCGGTCGAGGTCCTCGCCCACGTCGCGCAGGAAGTTCGTCAACTGGAACGCCTCGCCCAGCGCCCGCGCGTACGGTTCGGCGCCCGCCCGCGGGCCGACGGTGCCGAGCACCGGCAGCATCATCAGCCCGATCACCCCGGCCGAGCCGTGCGTGTACTCGCCCAGGTCGGCGAAGGTGGCGTAGTCGGCGACGGTGAGGTCCATCCGCATCGACCGCAGGAACGCGTCGAACAGCTCCGCCCCGATGGCGTACCGGTCGACCGTGTCGGCCAGCGCGGCGAGCACGGGGTGCGCGGCCGGTCCGCCGCGGAGCGCGTCCTTGAGCGCCAACTCCAGCTCGTCCAGCGCGCTCTCCGGGTCCGGCCCGGGGTTGTCCACGATCTCGTCGGCCAGCCGCGCGAAGCCGTACAGCGCGTGCACGGCGGGCCTGCGCGCGGGCGGCAGCAGCCGGGTCGCCAGGAAGTAGGTGCGCCCGTGGCGGGCATTGATCCGCAGGCACGCCGCGTAGGCGGCGCGCAGCTCGGGGTTCTCGTGCATGGCGCGCGCCATCGTCGCACGCACCCCGGCCTCGCGGGATGTGTCAGCGCTTACAGCTCACCCACTGCCCGGACGGACACTGCCCGGAGCCGCCGCGGTAGGTCTCCACCATGGCGCGCAGCAGGCCGTGCGCGGGGGCGGCGTCGCCGGTCGCGGTCACCAGCTCGACCCGGCACACCGACCCGGTGGTGGCCAGGCAGGTGCGGAGCTGCTGCCCGGCGTGGTCCTGCCAGAACTTGCCCGCGACCACGCCGTACTTCCACACCCGCTGCTTGCGGTCGTTGTCGGTGTAGCCCAGCGCGTAGAGGTAGTGGCTGCCCTCGGTCTTGCGGTCCTTCGGGTCCGCGGGCGCGGCGGCGGCGCGCGCGGTGAGCCTGGTCAGGTCGGGCGCGTCGGCGAGCACCACGGTGGACCACTCGACGCTGTACGGGTGGTTGCCGGGCACCGAGTTGGCCCGCCGGAAGAACTCGACCCACTGCGGGGTGGCCAACACGCAGGTGGCGCTGCCCGGCTGTCCCGGCGCGACCGGCCCGGCCTTCGCCTCGCACGCGCCCAGCGGCGCGCTGTCGCCCAGCCAGTTGCCGCGCACCGACACGGTGACCGCGACCTTGCTGGTGTTGGTGAACTGCACGACGATCGCGCAGCTCGCGGCGCCGCAGTCGGCGAAGTCATGCCCGCCCTCCTGCACCGTGGTGAGCACGTCGACCGGCGCGGTGAGCTGGCCCGCCTGCGCGGCCACGTCCTGGTAGAACTTCGCGATCTCGGTCGAGCCGTCGCTGACCTGCGCGACGAACTGGCTGACGCTGGTCGCGTCGGACGAGCCGACCCGGTCGAGGTCGACCCGCACCACCCCGTAGGGCGCCTGCTCGTTGAGGAACACCGTGCCGCCCTCGGTGCTGACCTGCACTGTCGAGGTCTGCCCGACCATCATCCGCTTACCGTCGGCCAGTGGCCGCGTGCCCGCCTTCTCCAGCCCGCGCGCGAGGTCGCGGCTGAGGACGTCCGGCGCGAACACGTCGCCGACCTCGATTCCGATCAGCCCGCCGGGCACCTTCACCCAGCGGTCGGCGACCGCCGTGCCCCGGCCCCCACCCGCGGAGACGCCCGACAGCGCGGCCCAGAAGTCGGCGGCGGCCTTGAGGTAGATCGTCTTGTCGACCACCAGCACCGTGGCGGCCTTGCCGTCGAGGCTGAGCGAGCCGAAGACCTCGCCGGTGGCCGCGGCGGCGACGTCGAACACGACCTTGTCGTCCGCGGCCGAGACCATCGTGCCCTGGTAGCGGACCACGCCCGTCTCGCCGAAGTCGACCAGCGACTGGGCGACGGTCTCGGTCGCCGTCGGCGGCGCGATGTCGGCGCCCACCGCGCTGCCGACGACCTCGTTGCTGCACGCGGCGGTGCTGCACGCGGCGGTCAGCAGCAGCGCGAGCACGGGCAGTGTCCGGCCACACCACTGTCCCCGCCGTCGAGCCCCTCGCATTGCCGCTCCCTGCCGTCGCCCACTGAGAATTCGGTGCCAGGGCACGGCGAGATGGCCCCTGACCCCACCGGGGCAGATTATCCCGGCTGGGAACCGGAAGGTACCGAGCGTTTGTTCACAGTCCGCTCACGGATTCGCCCGACCCGCGGGCTCGCCCGTCGGTCGAGAGCCGCCCGACGACGCGCTGCGCCGCCAGCCGCCCGGAGATCACCACCGGCGGGATGCCCACCCCGGGGGTCGTGCCGCTGCCCGCCAACGCCACGTTGTCGACGCCGTCGACCAGGTTGCGCGGGCGGAACGGGCCGGTCTGGGCGAAGGTGTGTGCCAGCGAGAACGGTGTGCCCTCGGCGAGCCCGGCCGCCGCCCAGTCGGCAGGCGTGACCAGCCGCTGCACCTCGATCGACGAGCCGAACCCGGTCAGGCCGCGCGCTTCGAGCACACCGACCAGCTCGTCCCGGTACGCCGGGCCGACCCGCCGCCAGTCGATCGGGCCGGTGCGCAGGTTCGGGCACGGCGCCAGCACCGACACCTGGTGCCGGTCGGGCGGCGCCAACCCGGGATCGGTCGCCGTCGGCCGGGTGACCAGCAGCGACGGGTCCCGCATCAGCGTGCCCTGGCGGATGATCTCGTCGAAGGTCCGCTCCCAGGCGGCGCCGAAGAAGATCGTGTGGTGGCCCAACTCCGGCCACGTCCTGGTCACGCCTGTGTGCAGCACGACAGCCGAGGGGGAGTAGCGCAGCGGCAACAGCCTGCGCGGGGCCACGCCGAGCAGCCGGTAGCTCGCGGCCAGGTCGGCGGTCAGCACCACCGCGTCGCACGCGATCCGCTCCCCGGTCGAGGTGCGCACCGCCCGAACCCGCGAGCCGACCCGCTCCAGCCACGCCGCGCCCGTCGAGTACCGCAGGCGCACCCCGGCCCGGGTGCCCGCCGCGGCCATCGCCTCGGCCACCGCGCCGACGCCGCCGCGCGGGAAGTACACCCCGGCCACGGTGTCCATGTAGGCGATCACCGCGTAGGCCCCGAGCGCGCGACTCGGCGACACCCCCGCGTAGAGGGACTGGAAGGAGAACAGCCTGCGCAGCCGGTCGTCAGTGAGGAACCGGGCCACGCCGGGCCCGAGCCTGCCGAACCCGCCGAGCGCCGCCAGCCGGGCGAGCCGCGGGCCGACCAGGTCGAGCGGGGAGTCGAAGTTGGCGCCGATGAACCGGTCGCGCTGCACCTGGTAGAGGTCGGTCAGCCAGGCCCGCAGCCTGCGGTAGCCGTCGGCCTCGCGCGGACCCGCGACCCGGCGCACCTCGGCCTCCATCGCGCCCGCGTCGGTGTGCACGGAGATGCTGCTGCCGTCGGCGAAGTGCGCCCGGTAGGCCGGGTGCAGGTCGACGAGCTCCACCTCACGCGCCAGCGACGTGCCGACCGCGGCCAGCGCCTCATCGATCAGCTCCGGCATGGTGAGCACGCTCGCCCCGGTGTCGATGCCGTAACCCGCCATCATGTCGCGGCCCGCCCTACCGCCGGGTCGCGCCGCCGCCTCCAGCACGGTGACCTCGCGGCCCGCTCCCGCCAGGTGCAGCGCGGCCGACAAGCCGGACAGCCCAGCGCCGACGACCACCACGTGGTCGGTCCGACCAGGCAGCGTGCGCATGGTTAGCTGGTCCTCCTGGTCGCCGCGTCCGCCAGCTCGACCAGCACTCGGACGGCCGGGTCGGTCAGCTCGGCCGAGCCCAGCGCGTCGAGCGCCGTCGTGGTCAGCTCGCCGATGCGCCGCTCCACGTCGACCACCGCGCCCAGGTCGGTCAGCAGCTCCCGCGCCCGCTCGACGGTCGCGGCGTCGAGGTCGTCGGCACCCAGCGCGCCGCGCAGCACGGCCGCGTCCGCCGTCCGGCCCGCCGCGTCCGCCCGGGCCAGGCCGACCGACATCAGCAGCGTCCGCTTGCCCTCCCGCAGGTCGTCACCCGCGGGCTTGCCGGTCACGTCGGTGTCGCCGAACATGCCGAGCAGGTCGTCGCGGAGCTGGAAGGCCACCCCGATGTCGGCACCGAACGCGCGCAGCGCGCGCACGGTCGCCTCGGGCGCGCCCGCCAGCGCCGCACCCATGTGCAGCGGCCGCTCGACGGTGTACGCGGCGGTCTTCATCCGCGCCACGCTCAGCGCGGCCTCGGCGGACTCGTCGCCGGTCGCCTGCGTGAGGACGTCCAGGTACTGCCCGGCCAGCATCTCCGCCCGCATCGCCCGCCACGGCACCAGCGCCGCCGCCTGCCGGTGCGGGTCCAGCCCGGAGCTGACGAACATGTCGTCCGCCCAGGCCAGCGCCAGGTCGCCGAGCAGGATCGCCGCCGCCGCGCCGAACCGCTCCGGCTCGCCCAGCCAGCCCCGCTCGCGGTGCCGCGCGGCGAACGAGACGTGCACCGTCGGCTTGCCGCGGCGCATCGCGGAGGCGTCCATCAGGTCGTCGTGGACCAGCGCGCACGCCTGGATCAGCTCCAACGCGCTCACCGCGCGCAGGACAGCACCGGCCTGGTGACCTTCGGCCGCACCACCCGCGCCGCGCCAGGCCCACCAGGCGAACGTCGGCCGCAGCCGCTTGCCGCCGTCGAGCACGAACCGCGCCAGCGACTCGACCGCGGAGCCGAACGACGGCGCCATGTCGGCCATGCCCGCGTGGCGTTCGTCGAGGTAGCCCGCGAGAACTCGTTCGACGTGCGCGGGCAGCGCGCTGTCGATGGACGGGTCGATCACCTGCTGCACGTCGCCTATCGTGCGCTGTCCGGCGCGCCCGCGCCGCGCCGGGGCCGTCGTCCGCAGGCTGGGACCACATTCTCAGCGCGCGGACGTCCCGCTAGCCTGGGTCAATGACGACGGTTGTGCAGCGCATCCGTACCGGCAGGCCCGTGTTCTCGGTCGAGTTCATGCCGCCCCGGGACCACGAGGACGAGCAGCGGTTGTGGAACGCCATCCGTGAGCTGGAGGGCCTCGACCCGGCTTTCGTGTCGGTCACCTACGGCGCGGGCGGGTCCAGCCGCGACCGCACCATCCGCACCACCGGCCGCGTAGCCCGCGAGACGACGCTCGTCTCGATGGCCCACCTGACGGCCGTCGACCACTCCGTCGCCGAACTGCGCAACGTCATCGGCTGGTACGCCGCGCTCGGCATCCGCAACATCCTCGCCCTGCGCGGCGACCCCCCCGGCGACCCGATGGGCGACTGGGTGCCGCACCCCCAGGGCCTCAACTACGCCGACGAACTGGTCCGCCTCGTCCGCGAACTCGGCGACTTCTGCGTCGGCGTCGCCGCGTTCCCCTACGGTCACCCGCGCTCGCCCGACCTGGACTTCGACACCGACAACCTGGTGCGCAAACTCCGCGCGGGCGCCGACTTCGCCATCGCCCAGCTCTTCTTCGAACCGGACGACTTCCTCCGCCTGCGCGACCGCGTGGCCGCCCGCGGCTGCGACGCCGTCCTGCTGCCCGGCGTCATGCCGCTCACCACGCCCCGGGTGCTGAGCAAGACGGTCGAGCTGTCCGGCGCCCCCGTACCCGCCCGCATCGCCGCCCGCCTCGACCACCTCGCCGCCGACCCCGCCGCCTTCCGCGCGGAGGGGATCGACCTGGTCACGGAGACCTGTGAGCGGCTGATGGCCGAAGGCGTGACCGGCCTGCACTTCTATACGTTCAACCGCTCCAAGGCCACCCGCGAGGTGGTGAGCCGCCTCGGCCTGGTCCCCTCCCGCGCCTGATCTCGGCAGTCGGGTGGTCAGTAACCGCCGGGGTTGGTCGGGCGGAGGTTTCTGCGGTGGGCGATCAGGGCGAGCATGACCACGATCAGCGCCACGCCCACCGCCGACGCGCCCACGATCGTCACCCACTTCGTCCACGACACCCCCGACGAGTCCGTGTACTGCACGGTCGCGTTGAACTCCGTGACGGCGCCCGGCTTGGGCTTCCAGCTCACCGTGCCGTTGTCATCGATGCCGTTGGTGCGGGTCACCGTGCCCGGGAAGGCGATCTTGATCTGCACGTCCGCGCGGTCGGCTGGCAGCTCGCTCAGGTCGACCGAGCCGGACATCGTCACCAGGTCGCCCGCGCGCCGGAAGCTGAGCCGGTACTGCTTGGCCACGGTGATCGCGTCGCCAAGGAGGGTGACCTCGGGGAAGGTCAGATCCTGGAACCGCACGGTCTGCCCGACGTAGCCGTCGGCCGTGTAGATCTCGGTCTTCACCTTGCCCGCGAGTTCCGGCGGCACCTTCAGCGCGGGCCCGGTGTCCTCCTGCTTGATGGCGACCGAGGCGATGACGAGCTGGCCGGAGACCAGGTCGTTCTCCGACACCGCCAGCGCCGCCTGGACCCGCACGCACCCGGCCAGGCTGAGCGCGGTGAGCAGCGCCAACCCGGCGAGCGCCGTCCACCTGCGGAAACGGTGACGTCCATCACGTAAGCCCTGGTGCACCGGGTCATCCTGCCAGCCGTGTCCACGCCGCCCGGCGGCGGCGGCAAATCACTTGCCGACCCACGGTGATCGAACGGTAACGTGCTGGCCCATGGCGGCCCCACAGCAGCACCGCGGCGTGCACAAGATCAGCGACTCCTACGTCGACGACCTCGCGACAGCGGACCCGATCATCGCCACCTACGTCGGGATCGCGGGCCACGACCACCGGCTCCCGGACCTCTCCCCGGCAGGCGTGGCGCAGCGCGGCGCGCTCGCGTCCGCCGCGCTGGCCGCGATGAGCACCGCCGAACCCGCCGACCGGTCCGAGGCCAACGCCAAGGCCGTCTTCATCGAGCGCATCGGCCTGCAGACCGAGCTGTACGCGGCCGGTGAGCAGGACTGCCCGCTCAACGTGATCGCGAGCGCGCCGCAGGACGTCCGCCAGGTGTTCGACCTCATGCCCACCGACACGGTTGACGACTGGTCGGTCGTCGCGGCCCGGCTTGCCGCTGTGCCTGCCGCGCTCGCGGGCTACCAGGAGTCGCTGCGCGCGGCCGCCGGACGCGGTCACGTGGCGGCGCTGCGCCAGGTCACCCGGGTCGCCGAGCAGTGCGAGACCTGGTCGGGTCGCCAGGGCGGGCCGTCGTTCTTCGCCACCTTCACCGAGTTCGCCAAGGTCGAGGGCGCCCTGCGCGCCGACCTCGACGCGGGCGCCACCGCCGCCGCCGAGGCGTACGCGGGCCTCGCCGACTTCCTCACCGGCGAGTTGGCCGCCCACGCGCCTGTCGAGGACGCGGTAGGCGAGGAGCGCTACCGGCTCTGGTCGCGCGAGTTCACCGGCGCCCGACTCGACCTGCACGAGGCCTACGAGTGGGGCTGGGCGGAGTTCGCCCGCCTGGACGCGGAGCTGGTGCGGGTCGCGGGTCGGATCTCGCCCGGGGCCACCCCCGCCGAGGCCGCCGCCGCCCTCGACAACGACCCGCGCTACCGCCTGCAGGGTCAGCGCGCCCTGGAAGAGTGGATGCAGGGCCTGTCCGACCGCGCCCTGTCCGACCTGCGTGGCAAGCACTTCGACATCCCCGACGAGCTGATGCGGCTGGAGTGCCGGATCGCCCCGCCCGGCGGCAGCGTCGGCGCCTACTACACCGGCCCCAACGAGGACTGGACCAGGCCGGGGCGCATGTGGTGGTCGGTGCCCGCCGACCGCGAGGACTTCTCCACCTGGCGCGAGGTCTCCACCGTCTACCACGAGGGTGTACCCGGCCACCACCTGCAGATCGCGACCGCCGTGTACCAGGCGGCGAGCCTGAACAAGTTCCAGCGCCTGCTCGCCTGGGTGCCCGCCTACGGCGAGGGCTGGGCCCTCTACGCCGAGCGGCTGATGCGCGAGTTCGGCTACCTCGACGACGACGGCGACCTGCTCGGCATGCTCGACGCGCACATCTTCCGGGCCGCGCGGGTGATCATCGACATCGGCATGCACCTGAAGCTGGAGATCCCCAAGGGCACCGGTTTCCACGAGGGCGAGCGCTGGACCCCGGAGCTGGCGCTGGAGTTCCTGTTCACCCGCACCATCACCGACCCCGCGCTCGTGCGGGACGAGGTCGACCGCTACCTGGGCTGGCCCGGCCAGGCGCCCACGTACAAGCTCGGTGAGCGACTGTGGCTGCAGGCCCGCGACGAGACCCGCGCCCGCCAGGGCGACGCGTTCGAACTCAAGACGTTCCACCAGCGGGCGCTGGAGATGGGCTGCATGGGCCTGGACACCCTGCGGGAGCGGCTAGCCGCGTTCTGAGGCCAGCGGCAGCTCGCGGCCCAACACTCCGAAGGGCCGCGGGTCGCCCGCGAACTGGTAGTGCCGCAGCACGTCGGCGAATTCGAGCCTGCGGTAGAGCCGCCACGCCCGCGACGGCCCCTCCGGGGTCGACAGCAGCACACGCGGGCTGTCGGTGCCCGAGACGAGCCTGCGCACCAGCTCCTCGCCGGTGCCGCGGCCCTGGCTGTCCGGGTGCACATGCAGCTCGGTCAGCTCGAAGTAGTCGCCCAGCCACGCCTCGGCCGACGCGGGGCCGTTGAGCTCGGTGACGCCGCGACGGACCTGTTCGTGCCACCACTGGCCCGGCGCGCCGTGATAGCCGTAGGCGACGCCGACCATGCGGTTGTCGTCGTCCGTCGCGGCCACACAGCGCCAGCCCGAACGCAGCATGTGCGCGAGCCACATCGGGGCGCGCTGCTCGGCGGTGCCCTTCGGGTAGCGCATCGCCGTGACGTAGAGCTCCAGCGCCTCGCGCAGCCGGGGCCGCAGTTCGTCGGCGGTGAGGTCGGCGAACCGGTGCACACGGGGGGAGGGAGCGGCGGTCACGAGGAGGGATCATCCTCTTCACCGGACACATTCGCAGCCATGCCCCCGGTCAGGGTCACCAGATCGGCGTAGGCGATCGGGAACACCGACTTCGGGTGACCCGCCGCCGCCCACACCACGTCATAGCGCGCGAGGTGCCGGTCGACCAGGGTGCGCAGGGGCGCCGGGTGACCGACCGGGGCGACGCCGCCGATGGACTGCCCGGTGTGCGCGCGCACGAACGCCGGATCGGCGCGGCCCACCTCGTCGGCGCCGACCAGCGCGGCCAGCACCCCGGTGTCGGCCCGGTGCGCGCCCGAGGTCAGCGCGAGCAGCGGGCGGTCCTCGGTGCCGTGGCGGGCCTTGAACACCAGGCTGTTGGCTATCGCGCCGACGTCGACGCCGAGCGCGGCCGCGGCCAGGGCGGCGGTGCGCACGTCGTCGGCCAGGATGCGGATCCCGTCGGCGGACTGGTGCATCCCGGCTTCCCGCAGCATCACGGCCAGCTTGCTCACCGCTGGATGGTCGAGTGTGCTCACGACGCCCCCTCGCAGGCTCCGGGGCGCCGCTCGCGGACGCCCTGTGTCGATGGTTCGCTCGCAAGCTCGCTCACTGCTCCATCACACCACCCCTGACCTGCGCTCCACAGCTCACCCCCAAGGCCGCTTGAAGCTCGCCTGCTCGCGGGTTACGCTGACCTTGTTCGAACACATGTTCGAGCATGTCCGGTGGTGGGGCGGGGGAAGCGCCTCACCACCGGGCGCCGCCGGCTTCCCCTCGGCGTAGCCGCCACCATCCGTGGCGGCCCACCCCAGCGAGGAGGCCACGATGACCAGCACCCTGGACTTCCCAGTCACCCCGGCTGTCCCGGCGTCCGCGTTGGGCCTGCTCGCTCAGGCCGAACACGGGCTCTCGGCCGCCTGTCACGAACCCGATCCCGCCCACCGCTTCGCCGACGCGTACCTGTGTGCCCTGCGCGCGGCGGCGGCGCTGTTGGCCACCCGTGGCCGCCCGCACCGCGGCCGGGCCAAGCCGACCAGCGTGTGGACGCTGCTGTCGTCCGTCGCGCCGGAGATGCGCGAGTGGGCGGCGTTCTTCGCGTCGTGCTCGGCCACTCGGGCCGCCGTCGTCGCGGGCATCACCGGCCGGGTCGGCCCGCGCCAGGCCGACGACCTGGTCCGCCAGACCGCCGAGTTCATCGACCTGGTCCACCGAGCCGTCCACGGCGTCCGCCGATGACCGCCACCCTCGATCCCGACCGCCTGCTCGACGTCCTGGAGGTCGAGGGCACCCGGCTCGCGGCGTCGGCCGAGGAGGGCGACCACGACCGGCCGGTCCCCGGCTGCCCCGGCCTCACCCTGGGGGAGACGGTCCGCCACCTCGGCAGCGTCTACCGGATGGTGCTGTCGTGGATCCGCGCGGGCGAGCGCCCGACCCGCTGGCAGCGCCAACCCGTCGACGGCGAATCGGTGGAGGACTACCTCCGCGACGGCCTGCGGTCGCTGCTCGGCGAGCTGGCCGCCCACCACCCGGCCGAGCCGTGCCCCACCTGGCACCCGCACCTGCGGGAGTACGGCTTCTGGCGCAGGCGCATGGCCCACGAGACCACCGTCCACCGTGTCGACGTGCAGAGCGCGACGGGCCCGATCGTCGACGCCGTGCCGACCGATGTCGCCGTGGACGGCGTGGACGAGGCGCTGCACCTGTGGTTCACCCACCGCCTGGCCGCCCTCGGCGTCTCCGGCACCCGGCACGCCACGGTCGCCGTCCGCACCGCCGACCGCACCTGGCTCGCCACCGTCAGCACCGACCGCACCTCCGCCGCCGACGCCACCGAGTCCGACGTCGCCGCCGCCGACGCCGTGGTCACCGCCGAACCCGCGGACCTCTACCTCTGGCTCTGGGGCCGTCGAGCCGTCTTCGACTCGACGGTGACCAGCGACGGCGACTACGACGCGGTGGCCCAACTCTGGGCCCTGCTCCGCCTCGCCACCCGCTGACCGGAAGAACCGCAGGTGGGGGAGGTTTGCGGCAGCCTTGTTTCGAACGGGACTACCGTGTCCGCTATGTCCACCCGCCTGGCGAGCGTCGTGATCGAAGCAGCGGACCCGGCTGTCACCGCCCGGTTCTGGTACATCATGCTCGGCGGGACCGCGGCCCCGGAGCGCGACGGCGGGCACCGGCTGGTGGCGCCGGAGGTCGGTGGGTGCGGCATCGATCTGGTCTTCGTGCCCGCGCAGGGCACCAAGATCGTCAAGAACCGCATCCACGTCGACCTGGCGACCGAGAGCGCGCACGAGTACCAGGTGCTCACCACCCTCGCCGCCGACCTGGGCGCGCGGCCGGTCAACGTCGGCCAGGGGCCGGGCGTGCCGTGGACGGTGTTCAAGGACCCCGAGGGCAACGAGTTCTGCGTCCTCGAACCCCGCGATCTCTACGACCGCACCGGCCCGCTCGCCGCGCTGGTGGTCGACTCGGCCGATCCGGCGGGGATGGCGGCGTTCTGGGGCGCCGCCACCGGATGGCCGCAGCAGCACGTGGACGAGCACTCGGCCGCCCTGCGCACCGCCGAGACCAGCGGCCCGTGGATCGAGTTCCTGCGCGTCGACGACCCCAAGCGCGGCACGAACCGGATCCGCTTCGACATCGCCCCCATCGACAGCGACGGCGACGACGCGGTGAACTGGCTGCTCGCCATGGGGGCTCGCCGCCGACCGGACGGTCCTGGCCCGGCCGCTCTCCTCACCGACCCGGAAGGCAACGAGTTCCGCGTCCTCCCGGCCCACGTCCGCACCTGACCGAGGGTGGTTTAGCGTCGGACCATGCCCACCCGCATGGTCAATGTCGTCGTGGACGCCGCCGAACCGGCCGCACTCGCCCGGTTCTGGGCAGACCTGCTCGGCTGGCGGATCAGTCTGGAGAACGACGAAGAGGTCGACGTTCAGGCGCCTGAGGTGGACGGGTGGGACATGGACCTGGTGTTCGTGCCGGTGTCCGTGCCGAAGACGGTGAAGAACCGGCTGCACCTCGATCTGTCCAGCAGGTCGGCGGCTGCTCAGGACGCCACTGTGGCCCGCGCGCTGTCGCTGGGCGCGACGCGGCTGGACATCGGGCAGGGTGCGGTGCCGTGGGTGGTGTTGGCCGACCCGGAGGGCAACGAGTTCTGCGTCCTCGAACCCCGCCCGGAGTACGCCGACTCCGGTGCGATCGCCGCGATCGTGGTCGACTCGCGGGCCCCCGGTGCGCTTGCCACGTTCTGGGCGGCCGCGACCGGGTGGCGCGTGGTGCGCGACACGCCGGACTTCGCCTCGCTGCGCGCCGCCGGTGGTCGTGGGCCCTGGCTGGAGTTTCTCCGCCTCGACGAGCCGAAGGTCGTCAAGCACCGCGTTCACCTCGACGTCGCCGCCTACCCGGGTGAAGACCAGCAGGCCGAGGTGGATCGCCTGTGTGCCCTCGGCGCGCGTCCCAACGACATCGGCCAGGTCGGCGTCCAGTGGGTGGTGCTCGCGGACCCCGAGGGCAACGAGTTCTGCGTCCTCACGTCCCGCTGACTGCCTCGGCGTTGTGGCGTTGCTCGTCCACGTGTTGATTTGTCCATAGTGGAGTCAGGCGCGTAGGCGGAGTCCTTTCGGGGTGGCGCGGAAGCCCGCGTCGCGCAGGGGGGTGGCCAGGGCGGAGGTGAGGGCCGTCTCGCCGTCCGCCTTCTGTAGGGAGAGCTGACCCAGCCAGCCTTCGCGGACGGCGCGGGACAGGGCCTCGGCGGCGGCGCGGAGTGCGGGCTCCTCCTCGGTGAAGGACAGCAGGGACCGGCCGCCGCGTTCGACGTAGAGCGCGGGGACGCCGTCGACCAGGACGGCCAGGGCGCCCGCCTTGCGCGCGGGGCGGTGTTTGCCGTCGCCGATCGGGTTCGGCCAGTCGAGGGCGGCGCCGTAGGGCTGGGCCGGGTCGGCGGCGGCCAGCACGATGGCGGGGGGAGCCTCGCCAGGGGACGCTCGTTCGCCCGCGTCCGAACGGGACAGTGCGCGCAACCGGTCGACCGCGCCGCGGGCCGCGAACTGGGACGCGCCGAGGCCCTCCACCACATAGCCGCGGATGATCTGGCCGGACTCCTCCATGGCCCGCAACACCTTGTAGACACCGCTGAATCCGCCGGTCACCCGCTCCGTGTCGAGTGCGCCGCGGGTCAGCACGCCGTGCCGTTCGAGGAACGCCTCCGCGCGGGCGTGCGCGCGGCGGGTGGCGTCCGGCTCGCGCGGCTGCGCCAGCGACCACCGGCCGCCGACTGTCGGTGGCCCGGTGCGGCTCGGCATCGCGGGGCGGGCCGTCCGCAGCCGCGCGTACCGGCCGCGGGGCGCGCTCCGGCGCGGTTTGTGCGCGGCTCCCTTGCCGGACACCAGGGCGCGCAGCGGGGCGATGGTGTCGTTGGTGACCAGCCCGCCCCACACCAGGTCCCACAGCGCGGCGATCACGTCCGGGTCGCCCGGGGCCTCCGCGCCGCCGTCGAGCAGGACGGCGGCCGCGCGGTCGGCCACCTGCCGGAAGAACAGCGCCCCACCGTCCAAAGCGGACAGTACGGCCGCGTGCAGCGGTGTGTCCGGCACCGCTTCCTCGACCTCGGGCAGCAGCAGGTCGGCCACGTCGGTCGGGGCCAGCGCGATCCAGCCGTCGCCACCGGCCAGGGCACCGCTGCCGCACCAAGTGACCTCACCGGCCGTGGTCAGCTCGTCGAGCAGGGCGGGGGAGTAGCCCGGCAGCCGCGACGGCAGGATCAGCGATTCCAGGGCACTCGCGGGCAGCGGGGCACCGGCCAACTGCTCCACGACAGACAACACGTCGTCGGCGGTGGGCGCCGACCGCAGTCTGCGGCCGATGCCGTGCCAGCTCGGCAGAAAGCGCCCGAGCGCGGCAGGCTCGACGGGCTCCACCTCGGCCCTCAGCCGCGCCAGCGACGTGCGCCGCAACCGGCGCAGCACCTCGGCGTCGCAGTACTCGGTGTGCGTACCGCCCGGCCGCAGCTCGCCGCGCACCAGCCTTCCGGTGCCCGCCAACCGTTCCAGCACGCCGGTGACCACCGAGGTGCCCAGGCCGAACCGCGCGGCGGCCTCGGCGGCCGGGAACGGTCCGTGGGTCCGGGCGAACCGGGAGAGCAGGTCTCCCAGCGGATCGGACACCGGCTCGGTGAACGCCTCCGGGACGCCCACCGGCAGCGCCGTGCCCAGCGCGTCGCGGACCCGGCCCGCGTCCTCGATCGCGAGGTAGCGCTCGTCGCCCGCGATGCGCACCCGGATCGCCCGCCGGGTCGACTCCAGCTCGGCCAACCACTCCGGCCGCACTCCGCGCGCCCCGGCCTCCTCGACGGACAGGTCGCCCAGGAAGCGCAGCAGGTCGGCGGCGTCCTCGAGGTGGCGGGCGTGCCGGTCCGGGGCGAGCCGTTGCAGCGACCGCTCGACCTCGGCGAGCACGTCGACATCGAGCAGCTCGCGGATGGCCTCCGAGCCCAGCAGTTCGGCGAGCAGCGCGCTGTCCAGCGACAGCGCCGCCGCGCGCCGCTCGGCCAGCGGCACGTCGACGCCGTAGAGGAACATGCCGACATAGCCGAACAGCAGGCTCCGCGCGAACGGCGACGCCGACCGGGTCTCGACCTCGACCACCCGCACCCGCCGACCGCGCACGTCGGACATCAGCTCGCGCAGCCCGGCCACGTCGTAGACGTCCTGCAGGCACTCCCGCATCGCCTCCAGCACGACCGGGAACCGCTCGTACTTCGCCGCGACCGACAGCAACTGCGCCGACCGCTGCCGCTGCTGCCACAGCGGTGTCCGCCGCCGGGGATCGCGCCGGGGCAGCAGCAGCGACCGCGCCGCGCACTCGCGGAACCTGGCCGCGAACAGCGCCGAGCCGCCCACCTCCGCCACCACGATCTGCTCGACCTCGTCCGGGTCGAGCACCACGTCCTCGGCGCCCGCCACGACCTCCTGCCCCGAGTCGTCCACCGCGTCGGGCAGCCGCACGACGATGCCGTCGTCGGAGTGCGCGATCTGCGCCTCCACCCCGCGCCGCTCGCGCAGCCGGGCCCCGATGGCCAGCGCCCACGGGGCGTTGACCTGCGCGCCGAACGGGGAGTGCACGACCAGCCGCCAGTCGCCCAGTTCGTCGCGGAACCGCTCGACCAGGATCGTCCGGTCGTCGGGCACGTGGCGGGTCGCCTCGCGCTGCTCGGCCAGGTAGGCCAACAGGTTGTCTATCGCCCACTCGTTGAGGCCCGCGCGGCCCGCCCGCTCGCGCGCCGCCGGACCGTCCATAGCGGACAGTTCGCGCAGGAACGCGCCCAGCGCCCGACCGAGTTCGAGCGGGCGCCCCGGCGCGTCGCCCTTCCAGAACGGCATCCGCGCGGGCTGGCCGGGAGCGGGCGTGACGATCACCCGATCGTTGGTGATGTCCTGCACCCGCCAGGACGACGTGCCGAGCAGGAAAGTATCGCCGACCCGCGACTCGTAGACCATCTCCTCGTCCAGCTCGCCCACCCGCGACCCGGCGCCGCGCTCGTCCGGCGGGGTCATCACGGTGAACAGCCCCCGGTCGGGGATCGTGCCGCCGGAGGTGACCGCGAGCCGCTGGGCGCCCGGGCGCCCGCGCAGCTCGCCCGACACCCGGTCCCAGGTGACGCGCGGCCGCAGCTCACCGAACTCCTCGCTCGGATAGCGCCCGGCCAGCATGTCGAGCACCGAGTACAGCGCCGAGTCGGGCAGCGACGCGAACGGCGCGGCCCGCCGCACCAGCGTCGACAGTTCCTCGACCGTCCACGGCTCCAACGCCACCATCGCCACGATGTGCTGGGCCAGCACGTCGAGCGGGTTGCGCGGATAGCGAACGGCCTCGATCGCGCCCAGCGCCATCCGCTCGGCGACAACCGCGCAGGACACCAGGTCGCCCCGGAACTTCGGGAACATCACCCCGCGCGACACCGCGCCCACCTGGTGCCCGGCGCGGCCGACGCGCTGTAGCCCGGAGGCCACCGTCGGCGGCGCCTCGACCTGCACCACCAGGTCGACCGCGCCCATGTCGATGCCCAGCTCCAGGGACGACGTGGCCACCACGCACGCCAGCCTGCCGGACTTGAGGTCCTCCTCCACCAGCGTGCGCTGCTCGCGCGACATGGACCCGTGGTGGGCCCGCGCGACCACCGGCGCCGCCCCCGTGGTCAGCCCGGACTGGCCGATCGCCTCGGCCGGGAACCGGTCGAGCGGCTGGGTCTCCTCGTCGGCCAGCTCGTTGAGCCGGGCCGTCATCCGCTCGGCCAGCCGCCGCGAGTTGGCGAACACGATCGTCGAGCGGTGTGCACGCACCAGGTCGAGCACCCGGCGCTCCACCTTCGGCCAGATCGACGCCTGCACCGGCTCGCCGCCGCCGTCGCCGTGCGCGGGCTGCTCCACCAGGCTCGCCATGTCCTCGACCGGCACCTCGACCCGGATCTCCACCGTTTTGCCGATCTTGGGCTGCACCAGCGTGACCGGCCGTCCGCCGCCGAGGAACCCGCTGACCTCGTCCACCGGTCGCACGGTCGCCGACAGCCCGATGCGCTGGGCGGGCCGGTCGAGCAGCGCGTCCAACCGCTCCAGCGACAGCGCGAGGTGCGACCCGCGCTTGGCACCCGCGACCGCGTGCACCTCGTCCACGATCACCGTCGCCACCCCGCGCAGCGACTCCCGGGCCGCCGAGGTGAGCAGCAGGAACAGCGACTCGGGCGTGGTGACCAGCACGTCCGGCGGCGTCCGGGCGAACGAGCGGCGCTCGTCGGCCGGGGTGTCGCCGGTACGCATGCCGACCCGGATGTCCGGCTCG
Organism: Actinokineospora sp.; assembly: GCF_052390155.1. NCBI lineage: Bacteria > Bacillati > Actinomycetota > Actinomycetes > Pseudonocardiales > Pseudonocardiaceae > Actinokineospora > Actinokineospora sp. Next base: position 55,947 of record NZ_JBQTHF010000024.1, read on the forward strand.
GGCAGGCCAAGCCGGTGCGCGGCCTGCCGGATGCCCGTCAGCGGGGCGCGCAGATTGCGCTGGACGTCGACCGCGAGCGCCTTGAGCGGCGACACGTACAGCACCCGGCACCGCCGCGTCACCTCGCCCGGGACGCCCTCGGCGGCCAGCCGGTCGAGCGCCCAGAGGAACGCGGCCAGCGTCTTGCCCGACCCCGTCGGCGCGACCACCAAGGCGTGTTCGCCCGCCGCCGCGGCCCGCCACGCCCCGGTCTGGGCGGCGGTGGGCGCGACGAACGCGCCGGTGAACCACTGTCTGGTCGCCGGCGTGAACAGGTCGAGCACGTCTGATGTCACGGGTCAATGCTTACCCGAGGGGACCGACAATGCCAGGCCCTCGGCGCGGGCTGTGGACAACTGCCGCGGGCGACGTTCACAGTGGACGTTCGGCCGTGGCGATCCGGGAGACCGGGCCCATGGCCTGTATCGGGCATGGGAATATCTGCGACAACAACCCTGGGGGGCTAGATGGGGGACCGGGTTGCGATGAGGGGAGAGCAGTGAACGTCCTGTCGGTGGATCTCGGCACGTCGAACACCGTCGCCGTGCTGTCCTCGCACGGCCGCCCGCCGCGGGTGGTCGACGTCGACGGGGCGTCCATGATGCCGTCAGCGGTGTTCGCGGGCGAGGACGGCACGCTCGTCGTGGGCCGTGACGCCGAGCGCCGCGCGCGGCTGGACCCCTCCCGGTTCGAGCCCAACCCCAAGCGCCGCGTCGACGAGGGCACCCTGCTGCTCGGCGACACCGTCGTCCCCGTCACCGACGCGCTCGCGGGCGTGCTGCGGCGCGTCGCCGACGAGACCTCCCGCCAGCTCGGCAACCGCAAGCCCGACGAGGTCCGCCTTACCCACCCCGCGCAGTGGGGTCCCGTCCGGCACAACGTGCTGCTGTCGGCCGCTCGACAGGCCGGCCTGGGTTCCAACCTGGTCCTGGTGCCCGAACCGGTCGCCGCCGCCGCGCACTTCGCCTCGTTTCCCGGCCAGACGCTGGCCTCCGGTCAGGCGCTCGCCGTGTACGACCTGGGCGCGGGCACCTTCGACGTGGCCATCGTCGGCGCCACCCAGAACGGCTTCGTCGTGCTGGCCGAGGCGGGCCTGCCCGACCTGGGCGGCCTCGACGTCGACCAGGCCCTGCTCGAACACGTCGGCCGCCAGGTGTCCCACCGCGACCCGGCGGGCTGGCAGCGGCTGCTGCGGCCGCAGTCGACCGGCGACCGGCGCGCCCAGCGCGCGCTCCGCGAGGACGTCAAGGCGTCCAAGGAAGCGCTGTCGCGGCATCCACAGACCGAGGTTCCGCTGCCCGAGCCGTTCGACGACGTGCTGGTCACCCGGGTCGAGCTGGCGGCGCTGATTCGGCCGGGCCTGCTGCGTAGCGTGGAGCTGCTGGCCGCCACCATCCGCTCGACCGGCATGACCCCGGACCGGCTGGTCGGCATCTACCTGGTCGGCGGGTCGAGTCGAATCCCGCTGGTGGCGACGCTGATAGCCGAGCAGCTCCGGGTTGTCCCGACGAGCCTCGACCAGCCCGAGACCGCTGTCGCCCTCGGCGCGCACCACGTGCCCCAGGAGGGCATCACGATGCGCACGGGCGACATGAGCAACACCATCGAGACGGTGCAGCGCACCCGGACGATCACGCCGCCGCGCACGAGCGGGTTCGGCGCGCAGGGACCGAAGTCCGGCGGCATCCCGGTCCAGCAGGGCGGCTACCCGCAGCGCACGCCGCCGCCGTCGCGCCCGACGCCCGCGCAAGGTCCACCGTCCGCGCCGACACCCGTGCAGACCAGGCCCCCGGTGCCGCGGTACGCGGTGCCGGGCGGCGGCGGCCCGACGCCCACCGGGAACTCGAACCGGATGTGGTACCTCGCCACGGCCGCTGTCGCCGTCGTGGTTATCGGCATCGTCAGCATCATCATCGCCACCTCGGGCGGCAGTGGCGGCGACCTCGCCGCGGACTGCGACGGGCAGGAGGCCGACAGCCAGGGGATGACGCAGTGCATGCGCGACATCGCGGGCGCGGTCGCCACCGACGGCTCGTGCAAGTCCGGCATCAGCATCGCGAACATCGACACGCCGACCACGCCCGGGGTTACCGCGGCCACCTGCACCACCAAGGACGGCTGGACGGTGGTGTACTACCAGGTCCCGGCCGCCGACCAGGTCCCGCAGTACGTCGACGCGATGCTGTCGTTCGCCAACAAGGACCCGGAGAAGGGCCGCTGGGAGAGCGGCGGTCTCGCGGGGGACACCAACATGATCGACCTGACCGGGACCAGCATGCTCGTGTTCACTGTGGACGAACGGCCGCTGATCGGGTTCCTGCTGAAGATCAGCGTGGCCGGCGGCGACAGCCTGGACGCTGGCCAGTACTTCGAGGACAACGTCAAGCCGGGCGCGGCGTCCTGACCGGTGTGGAAGTCTGGTCTGGATCAGCCCGGCAGTAGGGGAGCACGGTGCGCGTTCTGTCCGTCGACCTTGGCACGTCGAACACTGTCGCCGTGCTGTCGGCGCACGGTCTGCCGCCGCGGGTTGTCGAAGTCGACGGGGCCGCCACGATGCCGTCGGCGATCTTCGCCGACGACGACCGCGCCCTGGTCGTCGGCCGCGACGCCGAGCGGCGGGCGCGGCTGGACCCGTCGCGGTTCGAGCCGAACCCGAAGCGCCGGGTGGACGACGGCACGCTGCTGCTCGGTGACGTCGTCGTCCCGGTCACCGACGCGTTCGCGGCTGTCCTGCGTCGGGTAGCCGAAGAGACCTCCCGCCAGCTCGGCGGCGCCCAGCTCGACGAGGTTCGGCTGACCCATCCCGCGCAATGGGGGCCGGTGCGCCGCAACGTGCTGCTGTCCGCGGCCCGACAGGCCGGGCTGGGCGCCAGGATGATCCTGGTGCCCGAGCCCGTCGCCGCGGCGGCGCACTTCGCCTCCTTCGGCCGCACCCTGGCGCCCGGTCAGGCGCTCGCCGTGTACGACATGGGGGCAGGCACGTTCGACGTGGCCGTCGTCGCGGCCACGCAGAGCGGGTTCGCGGTCCTTGCCGAGGACGGCCTGCACGACCTCGGCGGCCTGGACGTCGACCAGGCGCTGCTGGAGCACGTCGGTCGCCAGGTGTCCCACCGCGACCCGGCGGGCTGGCAGAAGCTGCTGCGCCCGGAGTCCACCGGCGACCGGCGCGCGCGCCGCGCGCTGCAGGAGGACGTGAAGGCGGCCAAGGAGGCCCTGTCACGACACCCGCAGACCGAGGTGCCGATGCCCGAACCGTTCGACGACGTGCTGGTCACCCGCACCGAGTTGGCGGCGCTGATCCGGCCGAGCCTGCTGCGCAGCGTCGAGCTGCTGGCGAGCACCGTGCGGTCGACCGGCCTGTCGCCGGACCGGCTGGTCGGCATCTACCTGGTCGGCGGGTCGAGCCGGATTCCGCTGGTCGCGACCCTGATCGCCGAGCAGCTTCGGGTGGTGCCGACCAGCCTGGACCAGCCGGAGACCGCGGTCGCGCTCGGCGCGCACCAGGTGCCGCGGGACGGCATGCGCACGGCCGACATCGGCCCGCCGACCGGCGGCTTCCCCAGCGGCGGGTTCCCGAGCCGGGGTTACCCGGCCACTGGCGGGTTTCCGGCGCCTGCCTACCAGCCGATGGCTTCCCACTTCCCGACGCCGCCTCGGCAGCGGGCAGGCTCCCGGGTGCTGCTCGCGGTGGCCGCGCTGGTCGTCGTCGCGTTGGCCGTGGTCGGCGGGATTTTCCTGTTCAGGACGCCCACCGATCTGCCGACAGCGCAGGCGTGCCAGACGGAGGGCGCCAAGGACGGCACGGGGTTCTCCGAGTGCCTGCGCCAGCTCGCGGGGGCCGTGCCGGACGGCAACCGCTGCGTGCCCGCCGACGCCGAGTCCTATGCCGACGTCCGTTGCACGCTGTCCGAGTCCTACCGGGTCGACTACGCGCACGTGTCGTCGCTCGACGAGGCCAAGCGGATCATGGAGTCCGAGTTGGGCGAGCAGACCGAGGGCGACCACGTGGTGGCCGAGTGGCGCGGCAACGGCCTGGCGGGCCGGTTCCGCGCGGGCGTGCGCGGGGGCAGCGGCGTGCTGGTGTTCACCGTCGCGGACCGGCCGCTGCTCGGCTGGCTGTCGAAGACGGCTACCCGTGACGCCGACAGCTTCACCCCCGACGCGATGGCCGACTTCTTCGCGGGCAACGTCCAACCGGGTACCTGAGCCTCAGCGCCGCCGATTCCGCAGGGCGACCAGGCCGACCACGACCGCGGCGACCAGCGACCCGATCACGCCGATGTTGAGCCACAGTTCCTCGGTGGCCGAGGGGGATTCGATGGCGAAGAGGAGCACACCGCCGATTGTGCCCGGCCCGTAGACTCCCCGTCGATGCGCATCACCGCCTTCCGCGCCCGCCTCGCCGACGAGTTCGGCGCCCAGCGCGCGGACACCATCGCCCGCGACCACGTGTTCGGTGTGCTCGGCGGCCGCACGGTCGACCAGGCCCTGGTCGCCGGTCTGCCGGTCAGGGAGATCTGGCAGGCCGTCTGCGAGAGCTTCGAGATCCCGCCCGAGCGCCGCTAGCGGGCGTGTCGCGCCCGGATGTCGAACAGGTGTTCGCTACGATGTTGTCCACATGGTCTCCGTCTGTCCACAGACCGGCGGTGCCTGCCGAGAAACGTCGGCCCTTGCCCGTAGCGTCGGCGACGTGAGTACGAAACAGACTCGAGTCAACCGAGGTGGATCGAAGATGGCACCAGCAGCACCCGACCGGGACAAGGCGCTAGAACTCGCCCTTGCCCAGATCGACAAGAATTTCGGCAAGGGCTCCGTGATGCGCCTCGGGGACGAGGGGCGTGCCCCGATCGCCGTCATCCCGACCGGCGCCATCGCCCTGGACGTCGCGCTCGGCATCGGCGGGTTGCCCCGCGGTCGCGTGGTGGAGATCTACGGCCCGGAGTCCTCCGGCAAGACCACGGTCGCCCTGCACGCGGTGGCCAACGCCCAGCGCGCAGGCGGCATCGCCGCGTTCATCGACGCCGAGCACGCGCTCGACCCCGAGTACGCCAAGAACCTCGGCGTCGACACCGACGCCCTGCTGGTGTCCCAGCCCGACACCGGCGAGCAGGCGCTGGAGATCGCGGACATGCTGATCCGCTCCGGCGCGCTCGACATCCTGGTCATCGACTCCGTGGCGGCGCTCGTGCCGCGCGCCGAGATCGAGGGCGAGATGGGCGACAACCACGTCGGCCTCCAGGCCCGGCTGATGAGCCAGGCGCTGCGCAAGATGACCGGCGCGATGAGCAACACCGGCACCACCGCGATCTTCATCAACCAGCTCCGGGAGAAGATCGGGGTGATGTTCGGATGTGGTTCCTATGACACCCGGGTCACCTTGGCGGATGGCACCCAGGAAAAGCTTGGCAAGATCGTGAATCAGAAGCTCCCGGTCGAGGTGTTGTCCTACGATCTGGCGCTCGGTAAAATCGTTCCCAAGAAGGTGGTCGGCTGGTTCAACAACGGCGCAACTCCCGAATTCCTTGAGTTCACTGTCGAACGCGCGGGCGGAGGTGCCGGTCGAGGTCGTGCTCGAATGGCGATGACTGTCAATCATCTCATTCGGACTCCTGGTGGCTGGACCGAGGCCGGGGACATCATCCCCGGCGATCGAGTCATGCTGGCGCAGCAGCATTATCTCGGCGATATGCAGTGGCAGGTAGTTCTCGGGGCGGTCATGGGCGACGGGAGTCTGTCTCCCGCCATCCGAAAGAGTGACGCGAGCGCCCGTTTCCGAATGGGGCACGGTGCGCGGCAGGTGGACTACCTGGACTGGAAGGTGTCGCTGCTTGCGAATGTTCCGCATAGTCGGTCGACCAACGCCAAGGGTGCGGTATTCGCGGATTTCACCCCGCTGGCTGAATTGGGCGAACTTCGCCAGGCGATCTACTTCGGTGACGGGAAGAAACATCTTTCCTGGGACTACCTCAAGGCGCTTACTCCGCTTTCGCTGGCAGTTTGGTACATGGATGACGGATGTTTCACGCTTCGGTCCAAGGGCGTGCAGCAGCGTACCGAGGGCGGCAGTGGTCGCATCGAGATCTGCGTCGCGGCTATGAGCGAAGGCACTCAGCAGCGGCTTGTGGAGTATTTGCGCGACAACTACGACCTCGATGTCAAGCTGACGATCCGGGGAACACGACAGATTCCTGTGCTTCAGTTCACCACTGCCGCGACAGTGCGCTTCCAGCACTTGATCGCGCCGTACGTGCATCCGTCGATGGAGTACAAGTTGTCGCCCCGGTTCAGGGGGCAGTTCAAGGTGGAGCCCGAGTTCGCCGATATCGAGACGCGACCCGTCCCGGCCAGGGTGCTGTCGATCAAGTCCAGGTCCGATTATCCGAGTATGAATCGCTTCGACATCGAGGTGGAAGGCTCGCACAACTACTTGGCTGACGGAATCGTCGTGCACAACAGCCCGGAGACCACGACCGGCGGCAAGGCGCTGAAGTTCTACGCCTCGATCCGGCTCGACGTCCGGCGCATCGAGACCCTCAAGGACGGCGGCGACGCCGTCGGCAACCGCACCCGGGTCAAGGTGGTCAAGAACAAGGTCGCCCCGCCGTTCAAGCAGGCCGAGTTCGACATCCTCTACGGCAAGGGCATCAGCCGCGAGGGCTCGCTGATCGACATGGGCGTCGAGCAGGGCATTCTGCGCAAGTCCGGCGCCTGGTACACCTACGAGGGCGACCAGTTGGGCCAGGGCAAGGAGAACGCCCGCAAGTTCCTGCTGGAGAACCCGGACGTCGCCGACGAGATCGAGAAGCGGATCAAGGACAAGCTCGGCATCGGCGCCAAGCTCGACGCCGACGAGACCGCCCCGGCGCCCGTCGAGTTCTAGTGGTCGACCGCAGATACGCACGCAGGACCCGGGGGTCGGGGCCGGACACCGACTCGCCCCCCGGGAAATCGTCGGCGCGCGAGACCGACCAGGACGACCCGGCGGCCACGGCCAGGGACATCTGCTACCGGCTGCTGGCCGCCCGTGCGCGCACGCGTCAGGAACTCGAACAGGCGTTGCGGCGCAAGGAGATCCCGGACGACGTCGCCCACGCGGTGCTCGGCAAGTTCGACGCGGCGGGCCTCATCGACGACGAGGCGTTCGCCGAGACGTGGGTGCGGTCCCGGCACGCCCACCAGGGCCTCGGCAGGCGCGCGCTCGCCGTGGAGCTGCGTCGCAAGGGGGTGGCCGACGAGGTGGTCGCCGAGGCCGTGGCCGCGGTGGACGGCGACGCCGAGCAGGAGCGCGCGCGCCTGCTCGTGCGCAAGAAGCTGGGCGCCATGGCGAGCCTCGACGAACAGGTCAAGATCCGCAGACTGGTGGGGATGCTGGCCCGCAAGGGCTACTCGGAGGGCATGGCGTACCGCGTCGTCCGCGACGAGTTACGGGCCGATGGGGAGGCGGCGACCACGCTGGACGCCATCCCGGACTGACGCGCCCGGTCCCACGGGGTCTTGGACGTCGACCGCGGCGACAGCGTGCGAGCGGCAGCCGCCCGTAGTCGGTCGAGGCTCGGATTTCCCTTGTGGCACAAGGGTTTTCGACCGTTCACAAGGGCTGCGCGGGCTGCTCGTGTGCCAGAAATCACAGGCCGATATCGCGCTCCGCCGAGGGTCGGCAACCCGCCAAACGGGTGCATGTGGTACTTGTCACCTCTGCCGCCCGCAGGGCACTGCGGGCGGCGTGCGGCGCCGAGTCCACCACCATGCGTCACGGACCGGCGTCGCGACCGGACGCGCGTACGGAGATGTGACATGTCGAGCACGGAGCTCAGCGAGCTGCAGCGGACCATCGGCCAACTGCGGCACTGCGTCGACGCCCTGCGGGCCAGATACGGGGACATCCCCGCGGTGCGCAGGCTCGCCAACGACATCGAGCGGATCGATATCGATGCGGGCGAGTTCACCGCCGCGTCCACGGCCCCGGTGCCCAGAAACCCCGCATCGGCAGGCGGCGACGTCGTTGTCGTGCCCGACACGCCCTACGACCCGGCGCTGTGGCACGGTGCGGACGATGAAGGCGTCGGCGGATACCAGCGCTAGCCTCTGCACCACACTCCACTGCTCGAAGACTCTGAACAGACGAGGACACGATGACCTCAGGCGTCGGCGCCCCCAATCGGGCGCGCATCTCCGCGCGCACCCTGCGGACCGACCGGTGGTGGCTCCCGCCCCTGCTCACGAACCTCGGCCTGCTGACCTTCGTGGTCTACGCGGGGGCCCGGTCGTTCATGGGGAAGTGGTACTGGGTCGAGGAATTCGGCTATCTGACGCCGTTCTACTCACCGTGCCTGAGCGACTCCTGTCTGCCGGGGTCGGCCCACTTCGGCACCCCGCTGCCCGAACTGCCGGGCTGGATCCCGCTGGGCTTCGTGGCCCTGCCGTTCCTGCTCGGCTTCCGGCTGACCTGCTACTACTACCGTAAGGCGTACTACCGCTCGGTCTGGCAGTCGCCGCCCGCGTGCGCGGTGGCCGAGCCGCATGGCAGCTACTCGGGTGAGACCAAGCTGCCGCTGATCGTGCAGAACGCCCACCGGTACTTCTTCTACGTGGCCCTGGTGGTCTCGGTCGTCAACACCTACGACGCGATCGTGGCCCTCACCTACGGGCTCGGCCTGGGCAACATCATCCTGCTGGTGAACGTCGTCCTGCTCTGGGCGTACACGCTGTCCTGCCACTCGTGCAGGCACATCGCGGGCGGCAGGCTCAAGCACTTCTCCAAGCACCCCGTGCGCTACCGGGCCTGGACACTGATCTCCAAGCTCAACGTCCGGCACATGGGGCTGGCCTGGACGACCCTCGCCACGTTGCTGCTGACCGATCTCTACGTGATGCTCGTCGCCAGCGGCGCCATCTCCGACCTGCGGTTCTTCTGACACCGCCACCCCCTTGAGTGAGAGGACCCAATGACCGAGGTCGAGCGGCATTCCTACGACGTCGTCGTGATCGGCGCGGGCGGCGCGGGGCTCCGCGCGGTGATCGAGGCGCGCCAGCGCGGGCTGAGCGTGGCCGTGGTGTGCAAGTCCCTGTTCGGCAAGGCGCACACCGTCATGGCCGAGGGCGGCTGCGCCGCGTCCATGGGCAACGCCAACGCCAACGACAACTGGCAGGTGCACTTCCGCGACACCATGCGCGGCGGCAAGTTCCTCAACAACTGGCGCATGGCCGAGCTGCACGCCAAGGAGGCGCCGGACCGCGTCTGGGAGCTGGAGACCTACGGCGCGCTGTTCGACCGCACCGCGGACGGCCGCATCAGCCAGCGCAACTTCGGCGGCCACACTTATCCTCGGCTGGCCCACGTCGGCGACCGGACCGGCCTGGAACTGATCCGCACCATGCAGCAGAAGATCGTCTCGCTGCAGCAGGAGGACTTCGCCGAGACCGGTGACTACGAGGCCCGGATCAAGGTCTTCGCCGAGTGCACCATCACCGAGCTGGTCAAGGACGGCGACCGGATCTCCGGCGCGTTCGGCTACTGGCGCGAGTCGGGCCGGTTCGTGCTGTTCGAGACCCCGGCTGTCGTGCTGGCCACGGGCGGTATCGGCAAGTCGTTCAAGGTGACCTCGAACTCCTGGGAGTACACCGGCGACGGGCACGCGCTGGCGCTGCGCGCGGGCGCGACGCTGATCAACATGGAGTTCGTCCAGTTCCACCCGACCGGCATGGTCTGGCCGCCGAGTGTGAAGGGCATCCTGGTCACCGAGGGCGTGCGCGGCGACGGCGGCGTGCTGAAGAACTCCGAAGACAAGCGGTTCATGTTCGAGTACATCCCGGACGTGTTCAAGGGCCAGTACGCCGACGGCCCGGACGAGGCCGACCGCTGGTACACCGACCAGGAGAGCAACCGGCGCACGCCGGACCTGCTGCCCCGCGACGAGGTCGCCCGGGCCATCAACTCCGAGGTGAAGGCGGGCCGCGGCTCGCCGCACGGTGGGGTGTTCCTCGACATCGCGAGCAGGCTGCCCGCCGAGGAGATCAAGAAGCGGCTGCCCTCGATGTACCACCAGTTCAAGGAACTGGCCGATGTGGACATCACGGCCGAGCCGATGGAGGTCGGGCCGACCTGCCACTACGTGATGGGCGGCATCGAGGTCGACCCGGACACCGCGTCCTCGACCGTGCCGGGCCTGTTCGCCGCGGGCGAGTGCTCCGGCGGCATGCACGGGTCCAACCGCCTCGGCGGCAACTCGCTGTCGGACCTGCTGGTCTTCGGCAGGCGGGCCGGGCTGGGCGCGGCGTCCTATGTGGAGTCGCTGGAGTCCAGGCCGGTGGTCGCGCAGTCCGATGTGGACACCGCGGCGGCGATGGCGCTGGCCCCGTTCGACCCGCCGTCCGACGGTGTGGAGGAGAACCCCTACACCCTGCAGAACGAGCTGCAGCAGTCGATGAACGACCTGGTCGGCATCATCCGCAAGGCGGCGGAGATCGAGCAGGCACTGGACACGCTGTCGGCCATCCGCGGCCGCATCCGCAACGTGGTCGTCGAGGGGCACCGGCAGTTCAACCCGGGCTGGCACCTGGCGATCGACCTGCGCAACATGCTGCTCGTCAGCGAGTGCGTCGCCCGCGCGGCGCTGCTGCGCACCGAGAGCCGCGGCGGGCACACCCGCGACGACCACCCGGGCATGGACTCCCAGTGGCGCAACACTTTGCTGGTGTGCAGTGCGAAGACCGACGACCCGGTGGTGCCCGGCGTGGAGATCACGCCGAAGGAACAGGATTCGATGCGGGAGGACCTGCTGGAGCTGTTCGAGCTGCCGGAGCTGGAGAAGTACTACACCGCGGGCGAGCTGACCACGCACCCGGGAAGGACGGCCTGACGTGGCCTACAAGGCGAAGTTCAAGGTCTGGCGCGGCGACGTCGACTCCGGTGAGCTGCAGGACTACCTCATCGAGGTCAACGAGGGTGAGGTCGTGCTCGACATCATCCACCGCCTCCAGGCCACCCAGGCGCCCGATCTGGCGGTGCGCTGGAACTGCAAGGCGGGCAAGTGCGGCTCGTGCTCGGCGGAGGTCAACGGCCGCCCGAAGCTGCTGTGCATGACCCGGATGTCCACGTTCACCGAGGACGAGGTCATCACGGTCACCCCGATGCGCACCTTCCCGGTGATCCGCGACCTGGTGACCGACGTGTCGTTCAACTACACCAAGGCGCGCGAGATCCCGTCGTTCACCCCGCCGCCCGGCGTGGCCCCCGGCGAGTACCGCATGCAGCAGGTCGACGTGGAGCGCTCGCAGGAGTTCCGCAAGTGCATCGAGTGCTTCCTGTGCCAGAACACCTGCCACGTGGTGCGTGACCACGAGGAGAACAAAGAGGCGTTCGCGGGCCCGCGCTATCTGATGCGCATCGCCGAGCTGGAGATGCACCCGCTCGACTCGGCCGACCGGGTGCGCGAGGCGCAGGAGGAACACGGCCTGGGCTACTGCAACATCACCAAGTGCTGCAGCGAGGTCTGCCCCGAGCACATCGCGATCACCGACAACGCGCTGATCCCGATGAAGGAGCGCGTCGCCGACCGCAAGTACGACCCGGTGGTGTGGCTGGGCAACAAGCTGTTCAAGCGCTCGAAGACCTGAACGTCCTGAGTGCACGAAATGGCCCGGTCCGAAGTGGACCGGGCCATTTTGTCGCCTGTGGACGGATCAGCCGCCGCCCGCCGCGCCCGCGCCGCCGACCGCGGTGGCCGAGAGCGTCGCGGGCTCGCCGTCGACGACGGCGGTCTTCTTGCCCTGGCTCAACCTGCGCTCGACGTAGATCGCGAACCGGCTCAGCGCGTAGTTCACGATGATGAAGATAACCGCGATGAGCAGGTACACCTGGATCGAGTTGGAGAGGTTCTGCACGATCTGGCCGGAGACCCGGACCACCTCTTCGTAGCCGATGATGAAGCCGAGCGAGGTGTCCTTGAGCACCACGACGAGCTGGCTGATCAGCGCGGGCAGCATGGCCCGGAACGCCTGCGGAAGCAGCACCAGCGCCAGCACCTGCGAGCGGCGCATGCCGAGGGACTCCGCGGCCTCGCCCTGGCCCCTGGGCAGCGAGTTGATGCCCGCGCGCACGATCTCGGCGATGACCACGGAGTTGTACGCGGTCAGGCCGATCACCAGGAACCACAGCGGCTCCAGGTCAACGCCCAGCTCGGGCAGCACCCGGGCGGCGAAGAAGATCGCGATGACGACCGGGACACCGCGCAGCAGCTCGATCAGGCCGACCACGGCCCACCGGTACCACCGGGCCGCTGTGACCCTGGTGACCGCCAGCAGTGTGCCGATGACCAGCGAGAACGCCATGGCGAGTCCGGCGGCGATCAGCGTGTTGGACAGCCCCTCGCCGATCCGCTGCCACACCAGGACGAAGTTCTCGTCGCTCGGGTTGAACAGCGGCGCCCACTTGTCCTCGGCGAACTGGTCCTGCTTGTCGAGCTGGCGGACAACGAGCGCGACCACGGCGAGCAGCGCGGCGACGGCGATAATGCTGCCGATCAGGACGCGGCGCTTGGACCGGGGTCCGGGGGCGTCGTAGAGCACGGACGAGCTCATCGGGCGATCGCCACCTTCCGCTCCAGCCAGCCGAGCGTCAGCCCGCCGGGAATCGTGATCGCCAGATAGCCGATCACCACGCCGGTGAGCACCGGCAACGCGGCCTCGCCGCGGGAGCCCGTCAGCGTGTCGGTCACCGCGAACAGCTCACCGCCGACGCCGAACGCGCCGACGATCGCCGAGTTCTTGACCATCGCGATGATCACGCTGCCCAGCGGCGGCACGACCGTGCGCAACGCCTGCGGCAGGATGATGTTCGACAGCGACTGGGTGAAGGTCAGGCCGACCGCGCGGGCGGCCTCGGCCTGGCCCGCGGGCACCGAGTTGATGCCACTGCGCACCGCCTCGCAGACGAACGCCGAGGTGTAGAGCACCAGACCGGCGACGCCGAACCAGAAGTACTGGCCGTTGATGCCGAGCTCCGGCAGGCCGAACGCGCAGAAGAACAGCACCACGGTCAGCGGGCAGTTCCTGAAGACGTTGACCCAGGAGGTGCCGACCCAGCGCAGCGGCGGCACCGGGGACACCCGGAACGCGGCCATGACCAGGCCGAGCGCGAGCGAGCCGACGAAGGCGTAGCCGCAGATCAGGAGGGTCTTGACGAACCCCTCCCAATACAGCGAGAAGTTGTCGAGAATGACGTTCACGTGTTCTCCGAGCCCGAGTTACGGCTCGGGGCGCCTGCCGTGGTGGCGGGCGCCCCGAGCGCGGGTCACTCGATCTACTTGCAGGCGTCGGCGGTGGGCAGCGTCGGGACGTTGGGCGCAACCTTGCCCGCGGTGTCCTTCCACGCCTTCTCGTAGGCGCCGTCACCGGCGGCCGACTTCAGCGTGTCGACGATGAACTGGCAGAACTTGGTGTCGCCCTTCTTCACGCCGATGCCGTAAGGCTCCTTGGTGAAGGGCTTGCCGATCAACTTGAACTCGCCCTTGCTGGCGTCGACCAGGCCAAGCAGGATGACGTTGTCCGTGGTCACGGCCTGCACCTGGCCGGTGCGCAGCGCGTCGGCGCACTTGGAGTACACGTCGAACAGCACGATGTTCGCGGCGTCCACGTAGGTCTTGATCTTCTCGGCCGGGGTGGAGCCGGTGACCGAGCAGACCTTGGCGTTGGCAGCCTTGAGCGCGTCCGGCCCGGTGATCGTCGAGTCGTCCTTCTTGACCATCAGGTCCTGGCCCGCCTCGTAGTACGGGCCTGCGAAGGAGATGCGCTCTTTGCGCTTCTCGTTGATGGTGTAGGTGGCGACGACGAAGTCGACCTTGCCCTGCTCGATGACCTCTTCGCGGACCTTCGAGGGCGTCTCCACCCACTCGATCTTGTCCGCGGAGATGCCCATCTTGGCCGCGATGAGCTTCGCGACCTCGACGTCGAAGCCAGTCGGCTTGCCGTCGAGGCCCTTGAGACCGAACAGCGGCTGGTCGAACTTGGTGCCGATCTTGACCTTGCCCGCCTGCTTGAGGTCGGCCATCTTCGTGCCCGCTTCGAACTGCACTTCCGTGTTCACCGGCGGGTTGGACCCGCTGGAGTCGCTGGACTCACCGCACGCTGCCATCGAGAGGGTGAGAGCGGCGGTCACGGCGCCAACCACGAGGCCCCGGAGTCGCATGTGTGCTCCTTCTGGTCGTCGGCTGCGGTCCAGCCGATCGGGAATTGGTTCTCAGTGCGTCAGGATCTTGCCAAGGAAGTCCTTCGCCCGGCCCGACTTGGGCGCGGTGAAGAACAGGTCGGGCGTGCTGTCCTCGACGACCTCGCCGTCGGACATGAAGATCACCCGGTTCGCCGCCTTGCGGGCGAAGCCCATCTCGTGCGTGACCACCAGCATCGTCATGCCATCGCTGGCGAGGGTGGTCATCACGTCGAGCACCTCCTGGACCATCTCCGGGTCCAGTGCCGAGGTGGGCTCGTCGAACAGCATCACCTTGGGCCGCATGGCCAGTGCCCGGGCGATCGCGGCCCGCTGCTGCTGACCACCGGAGAGCTGCGCGGGGTATTTGTCCGCCTGGTTGGTGATGCCGACCCGCTCCAGCAGTTCCATCGCGGTCTTGCGCGCCTGCGCCAGCGGCTGCTTGCGGACCTTGACCGGCGCGAGGGTCACGTTCTCGGCGATGGTCTTGTGCGCGAACAGGTTGAACGACTGGAACACCATGCCGACCTCGGCCCGCAGCCGGGCTAGCTCCTTGCCCTCGGCGGGCAGCGGCTTGCCGTCGACCTCGATGACGCCGGAGTTGATGGGTTCGAGCCGGTTGATCGCCCGGCACAGGGTGGACTTGCCCGAACCGGACGGGCCGAGGACGACCACGACCTGGCCTTTGGGAACTTCGAGGGTGATGTCCTTGAGGACATGCAACGGTCCGAAGAACTTGTCCACCGCCTCCATCCGAATCATCGGAGTAGCGGTGTCAGAGGCGGTCATTCTTCTCCTCCACGAGCGCGATCTCTACGGTTTGGGGCGTCGGCGGGCACGCGATGGCGGAAACCTACTCCGGGACACACCGATGTCCATGCCGCTTGAGCAACACTTAGGGTCTCAACTCTGTCACACAGGCGTCCGGCGAAGCGGAGGACACGCGTGCGAGTGCTGCTCGTGGAAGACGACGACCGGGTCGCGGACGCGCTGATCCCGGCCCTGGTGCGGCGCGGATTGACCATCAAACGCCTGGCCCATGGCGCAGGCGTGCTCGACATCATCGGCGATGTCGACGTGGTGCTGCTCGACCTCGGACTGCCCGATGTGGACGGTGTCGTCCTCTGTCGACAGATCCGCGCGGCGAGCGACGTCGCGGTCATCGTGGTGTCGGCGCGCGGCGAGGTGGACGACCGCATCCTCGGATTGCGGGCGGGCGCGGACGACTACCTGGTCAAGCCCTATGACGTGGACGAACTGGTGGCCCGCGTGCACGCGGTGCGCAGGCGCAAGACACCCACGCCCGGCGCGCCCGCGCAGTCCGGGGTGGCGCAGGTCGCCGACGTGAAGGTCGACTTCGACCGACACGAGGTCACTGTGGACGGTGCGGCGGTGTCGTTGTCCCGCAAGGAGTTCCACGTGTTCGGGCTGATCGTCGCCGCGCACGGCGCGGTCTGCACCCGGGAGCAGATCCTCGCCGAGGTGTGGGGTCGGTCCGGGTCGGCGGAGAACCGGTCGCTCGACGTGCACGTGGCCACACTGCGCACCAAACTCGGCAGGCCCGCGCTGATCGAGACGGTGCGCGGGGTCGGCTACCGCTTGGCCAGCCAACCGGGCACACTCGACTGAGGATCCGGGGGAGGGGCGTCGTGCGGACACGGCTCTTGAGCATGGTGTGGTTCCTGGTCGCGCTGCTCGTCTTCGGTCTCGGCATCCCGCTGGCGCTGTCGGTGGCGGGCGCCGAGCAGCAGCGGATGTTCCTCGACCGGCTGACCGACACCACCCGGTTCGCGTCGATGGCGCAGCGTCCGCTCACCGACGATCGGCCGGAGTCCCTGCGCGAGGAGTTGCAGCGCTACGGCCAGCTCTACGGCATCGACGTGGTGGTCGTCGACCAGGACGGCAACCCCGCGGTCAGCTCCGGCCGCGCGGACGGTCCGGTGCCGATCAACCTGACCGACCCCGACGTGCACGACCGGCTCAACGCCGCGCTCGCCGGGCGGCGGGCCGAGGCCGGGCCGCTGCTGCTGCCGTGGGACGACCGCACGATGGTGCTGGCAGGCCCGGTGCTGGTCGACGGCGAGGTGCGCGGCGCGGTCGTGTCCGTCTCGCCCACTGACCGCAGTCGCGACCGGATGCTCTGGTGGTGGCTGCTCATCGGCGCGGGCGGGGTGCTCGCGTTCGGGCTCGCGCTGCTGCTCGCCGTGCCGGTCATCCAGTGGATCCTGCGGCCGGTGCGCAGGCTCGACGAGGCCACCGGCTCGCTCGTCGCCGCCGTGGTGAGCGGCCGCGACGCCGAACGTGTCGGCGGCGACCGCGGCCCGCCCGAGCTGCGCAAACTCGGCCGGTCGTTCGACCGGATGGCCGCCAGCGTCGGCGACACGCTGGCCGCGCAGCGCGCGTTCGTCGCCGACGCCTCCCACCAGCTCCGCAACCCGCTCACCGCGCTCAAACTGCGCCTGGTGAACCTCGAAGGCCACGTCGACGCCGAGGCCGACGACCACCGGGTCGCCGCGGCCGCGGAGGCCGACCGGCTCAACCGGATCCTCGACGAGCTGCTGGCGATGGCCCGCGCGGAGAGCGCGAGCGGCGAACTGGTGCCGGTCGACGTGGACGAGGTGGTGGCCGAGCGCGTCGCCGATTGGCAGGTCGTGGCCGCGTCCCGCGACGTCGCGCTGGGCACCGTCGGGCAGGTCGGCGACATCCGCGCCCTCGCACCCCCGCGCGGCCTCGACGGCATCCTCGACGCCCTGCTGGACAACGCCCTGAAGTTCACCGGGCCCGGCAGCGCGGTGGAGATCAGCCTGGCGGCCGACGCCGAGCGGGTGCGGCTCGCGGTCCGTGACCACGGCCCTGGCCTGCGGGCAGACGAACTGGAGCGGGCCACCGACCGGTTCTGGCGCAGCCACGCCCACCAGAACGTGCCCGGCTCGGGGCTCGGCCTGGCGATCGTCAGCCGCATCGTGGCCAAGGCGGGCGGCGAACTGCGGCTCGACCTGCCCGCGGGCGGCGGCCTGCGGGTCGCGGTCGACCTACCCGCGGACCCGGCCTGATCAGGCTTTCTCGTCGCGGTAGAAGCGGGCCGCGCCCGGGTGCAGCTCGACCGGGTCGGTCTCGATCGCGGCGTGGATGTCGATCGCCAGCGCCGCCGGGTTCGACTTGGCCAGGTCGGACTGGGCCGCGAACATCCCGCCGACCAGCGCCGTCGCCAAGTCGTCCGACATCGCGTCGGTGACCAGCAGGAAGTTCGGCACGGCGAGGGTGTTCACCGCGCCCCCGGCCAGGTCGTAGGTCGAGGCCGGGATCGACGCGGAGTTGTAGACCGGGTACTGGTTGCGTATCGCGGGCATGTCCTCGGCCAGGTCGAGCAGCCGCACCGGGATTACCGCGGCCAGGTCGGTGATCCCCTTGGTCGGCAGGCCGCCGGACCAGAAGAACGCGTCGACCTGCTTGGCCTTGAACGCCCTGATCGAGTCGTCGAGTCCGAGGTAGCGCATGGTCAGCGCGCCCGGCTCGGACAGGCCAATGAGGTCGAGTATCCGCTTGGAGATGAACGCGACACCGGAGTCCGCGGCGCCGACGGCCACCCGCATGCCCCGCAGCCCCGCCAGGTTCGTGATCGCCCCGTCCTCGCGCACCACCAAGTGCAGGTAGTCGTCGTAGATGCGGGCCAGCGCGCGCGGCCTGCGCGGCCCCGGCATCGGCTGCGCGGCGACGTCGGCCGCACTGAAGGCGATGTCGGCCTCGCCGCCGACGAGCTTGCGCAGGTTGTCCGGCGAGCCCTTGGTCTCCAGCACCTCGGGCCGTTCGATCCCCAACTGGGACTGCCAGGTGTTCGCCAACCCCTGCGACAGCGAGTTGTAGACCCCAGATGGTCCGCCCGCCGCGATGCGCAGCCTGGTTCCGGCGAACTGGCTGTCGCACCCCGCGGCCAGGCCTGCCACGCTGAGGAGGGTGAGCAGCACCCCGCCGAGCCTGGTCGTCAGTCGCGTACGCGCCATTCGGTGATCGTGCCAGAAGAGGCGCACGGGTTTCGACTCCCGGCGATGTCGGCGGCGGGTGGCCGCGTACCCTCGGACAGCGAGATGAGCGCGCGCACCTACGAAGTCCGCACCTACGGGTGCCAGATGAACGTCCACGACTCCGAGCGGCTTTCCGGTCTGCTGGAGGACGCGGGCTATGTCGCGGCGGACGGCCGGGCGGCCGACGTCGTCGTGTTCAACACCTGCGCGGTCCGGGAGAACGCGGACAACAAGCTCTACGGCAACCTGGGCCACCTCGCGCCCGCCAAGACCGCGAACCCGGACATGCAGATCGCCGTCGGCGGCTGCCTGGCGCAGAAGGACCGCGGCGAGATCGTCAAGCGCGCGCCCTGGGTCGACGTCGTCTTCGGCACGCACAACATCGGTTCGCTGCCCGCGCTGCTGGAGCGCGCCCGGCACAACCGGCGCGCCGAGGTCGAGATCCTGGAGTCGCTGGAGGTCTTCCCCTCGACGCTGCCCGCGCGGCGCGACTCCGCGCACGCGGGCTGGGTGTCGATCTCGGTGGGGTGCAACAACACCTGCACGTTCTGCATCGTGCCCGCGCTGCGCGGCACCGAACGCGACCGCCGCCCGGGCGACGTGCTCGCCGAGGTCGAGGCGCTGGTCGCCGAGGGCGTGCTCGAAGTGACCCTGCTCGGCCAGAACGTCAACTCCTACGGCGTCGAGTTCGGCGACCGGCTCGCCTTCGGCAAGCTGCTGCGCGCGTGCGGCGGCATCGCGGGCCTGGAGCGGGTCCGGTTCACCTCGCCGCACCCCAAGGACTTCACCGACGACGTGATCGCGGCCATGGCCGAGACGCCGAACGTGTGCCACCAGTTGCACATGCCGCTGCAGTCCGGGTCGGACCAGGTGCTCAAGGAGATGCGCCGGTCCTACCGGTCGGCGCGGTACCTGTCGATCATCGAGAAGGTGCGCGCGGCCATGCCCGACGCGGCCATCACCACCGACGTCATCGTCGGCTTCCCCGGCGAGTCCGAAGTGGACTTCCAGGCCACCCTTGACGTGGTGCGCGAGGCCAGGTTCACTGGTGCGTATACCTTCCAGTACTCCAAGCGCCCCGGCACACCGGCGGCGACCCTGCCCGACCAGGTGCCCAAGGCCGTCGTCCAGGAACGCTACGACCGGCTGGTTCGGTTGCAGGAGAGCATTTCCTGGGAGCTGAACAAGGAACTGGTCGGTCGCACCGTCGAGGTGCTGGTGTCCACCGGCGAGGGCCGCAAGGACGCCGACACCCACCGGATGAGCGGCCGCGCCCGGGACAACCGCCTGGTCCACTTCGTCCCGACCGGCACCATCCGCCCCGGTGACGTGGTCGAGGTGGCTATCACCTACGCCGCCCCGCACCACCTGGTGGCCGACGGCGCGCTGGTGTCACATCGCCGCACCCGCGCGGGCGACCACTTCGCCGCGGGCATCCGCCCCAAGACCTCCGGTGTCGGCCTCGGCCTGCCGTCCTTCGGCGCCCCGGCCCCCGCCCCCGCGTCCGGGTGCGGGGCCCAATGAGCGCCGACGAATCGGGTGTGGCGAGCGCGCCACGCGGAGATCGGGGTCCAGTGAGCGCTGACGAGTCGGACATGGCGAGCCTGCGCGCGGAGATCGATGCCGTCGAACACCGTGCCGTGCGGACGGTCGAGCTGGGTGGCCGCGCCGTGGTGGCGTCGGTCGCCGTGTTCGTTCTGATCATCGGCCACCTGCTGCCGTGGATGGGAACCGCCGCGGGCTGGGAAGTCCTGCTCGGCCAAGGCGACGCCGCGGGCAAGGCGGGCATGGTCCCGCGCCTGTTCGCCGCCACGTCCGTCCTGTTCGGCATCGCCGCGTCGGCGCTCACGCTGATCACCCGCCGCTGGGGCATGGCCTGGATCGCCGCCCTCGGCGGCTGGTTCGCCTCAGTCGATGGCGTGCTGGCCATCTGGACCCGCCAGTCGACGGCGGGCCTCACCTCACCCGGGCCGGGCATCGGGTTGGTGATCAGCGAGATCGCGATGGTGGTGCTGGCCGTCCTCTGGTTCCGCACCGCCTGGTCCCGCACCTGAGCCCCTCGACCGGATAGCCCCACTGTCGTCCAGCGGCCTGTCTGGCGGCGGAGAGGTACCCGCCGGCGTTCTCGGCGGGTACCTCCAAGCTGGTCAGCGGGAGGCGACGGCCTGTTCGGCGGCGGCCAGCCATTCGCGCCACTGGGCGGCTTGGGCCTCGGCCTGCTCGGCGCGGCGCTTGTCTCCCGCGGCGCGGGCTTTGGCGGCTTGGGCCTCGAACTGCTCGACCCGTTCGCGGAACTGGGCGGCGCGGGCCTCGGCCTCGGGGTCGGTGCGGCGCCACTGGGCGTCGGCGGCGGTGCGGACCTTCTCCTCGACCGCCCGCATCCTGCCCTCCAGCTCACGGATGCGTTCCCGCGGCACCTTGCCGACCTCTTCCCAGCGCTCCTGGATGCGGTGCAGTTGCGCGCGCACACCCTCCAGGTCGCCGCTCGCCGGGTTGATCTTTTCGGCCTCGGTGAGCAGCTCTTCCTTCTTCTTCGCGTTGTCGGCGAACTCGGCGTCGCGCTCGTCGAACACCGAGGAGCGGCGGCTGAAGAACTTGTCCTGCGCCGCACGGAACCGCTGCCACAGTGTGTCGTCGGCGTCCTTGGGGGCCCGGCCCGCCGCCTTCCACTCCAGCATGAGCTCCTTGTAGCGCCCCGCGCTCGGCCCCCAGTCGTCGGATTCAGCGAGGAGTTCGGCTTCCTCGACCAGTTCCTGCTTGCGGCTCTTCGCCGTCGCCCGCTGCCGGTCCAGGTCGGCGAAATGCGAGCCGCGCCTGCGGTTGAAGGTGTCGCGGGCCTTGGAGAAGCGGCGCCACAACTGCTCGTCGGTCTTGCGGTCGACGCCCTTGATCGTCTTCCACTCGTCGAGGATCGCGCGCAGCCGGTCGCCCGCGACCTTCCACTGCGTCGACTCCTCGGCGAGCTTCTCCGTCTCCTCGACCAACTGCTGCTTGCGCGCGACCGACCCTGCCCGCGCCTCGTCCCGGGCGTGCTTGGCCTTGTCGAGGGCCACCGCCGCGTGCGCGAGCACGTAGTCGATCCGCGCGGCCAACCCGACCAGGTCGCCCACGACGTGCGCCTCGGCGAGGCTCTCCTTGATGTGCTTGGCGTTGGTCGCGGCGTGCTTGGGGTCGCCCGACCCCGACACCAGCCGGGCCTCCAGCAACTCCACCTCGGTGCGGATGTCGTCGAACCGGCGGGCGAAGTGCGCGAGGCCCTCCGCGGGCTCACCGGCCTGCCACGAACCGACCGCGCGCTCGCCGTCGGCTGTGCGCACGTAGACAGTGCCGTCCGCGTCGACACGACCCCACTTCGACGGATCGGCCGACGCGTGTGCCACCTGGGGTGCCGCGCCGTCGCCCGGGGCCGAGACGGCGGGATGGGCCGGGCCGGGGGCCGCGACGACGGCAGGCATCGCCGTCGGCTTGGGCTCTTCGGTCGCGGGCGCCGCCTCGGCTGTGGGCACTCGGCTCGGTTCGTGCACCGGAGCCGTGGGGCGGGGTGCGGTTTCGGCGGGCGCGATGGGGCGCGGTGCTGTCTCGGCGGCGGCGGTCCCGCTCATGTCGGCGGGGGACGGTGCCCGGTCGGTGGAAGAGGGTGTGGTGTCGACGTCGGCGGTCGCGGCCGTGTCGACTGAGGACAGTGCTGTGTCGACGGTGGTGACCGAGACCGGGTCAGCGGGGCGCGGCGCTTCGTCCGCGGCAGGCTTGGCGGGGGACGGTGCGGCGGCGCGTGCCTGTTCGGCTTGGCCGGGGCCGCCAGCCAGGCTCGCGGGAGAGGGGATTGCCCGGACCGGGGCGAGTGCCGCGGGCGACGGCGTTGGCAGGGCGGCGGTGCGGTCATCGGTCGCGGTGGGGGACTCTTCCGGTGCCGCGTCGGGGGAGACGGCTGCCTGCTCGACCTCTTCGGCCGTGTCGACCACGTGGTTGCCGTACTTCTCCGCCGCTGCCTCGGCGCTCTCGTCCTTCTCCGTCATGACCGGCTCCTCCCGCCTGCGTGCCCGCGTTCACCACGGGCGCCCCGCTCGCGCGGGGCCCAGCACTGTGCGTACGACCCTCGGGCCGTGCGGCTTTCGATACCGGGCGCATTCAAACAGGTCAAGCGCCGCCTGGGTACTCCGAGGGCCGCAATGGTCATCATGGTGCCGGAAAAGTCGGCCGCGGGTGGGCCGCGCAGACCGAGAATGTTCGACGGACAGTAATCTCGGGCCGGTGATCTCCCGTGTCGCCGTGCTGCCGCACCCGCCATTGCTCGTGCCGGAACTCGTCGGCGGGCGCGATGTCGACGCGGACGCCGTGCGGGTGGCGTGCGTGGGGATCGCGCGGGCGCTGGCGCGGACCGCGCCCCGGTGGTTCGCGGTCGGCTCGGGCGCCGCGGCCGCTCGGTTCGGCCCGGTCTCGTCGGGCACGTTCCGCGGGTTCGGCGTCGACGTGCGGGTCGCGCTCGGGTCCCGTGCGGACCTGGCGTTCGCCGACCCGACGCTGCCGCTGCCCGTGCTGGTGGCGGGCTGGCTGCGCGGACAGGTGGGCGCGGACGAGGTCACCGCGGCGGTGATCCCGGCCGATCTCGACCCGGCCGAGTGCGCGGCCGAGGGCAGGCGCATCACCGATGAGCTTGCCGGCGATGCCCCGGTCGGCCTCCTCGTCCTGGGCGACGGCTCGCACCGGCACGGCGAGCGCGCTGTCGGGCGGCCGGACGACCGCGCGGGCGACTTCGACGCGCGGGCCGCCGCCGCGTTCGCCGCGGCCGACGCCGCTGCCCTGCTCGACCTCGATCCCGCGCTGGCCGCCGACCTGGGCGCCTCGGGTCGCGGTCCCTGGCAGGTGCTCGCGGGTGCCGTCCACGCCGACGGACGGGCCTGGCGCTGCGCCCGGTCGAACGTCTCGGTGCCGTTCGGGGTGGCCTACCACTTCGCCGAGTGGGAGCCGGTGGCCGCGTGACCCGCGCCGTCGCCGTGGTGGGGCCGACGGCCACCGGCAAGTCCGACCTCGGGGTGGCGCTCGCCGAACGGCTCGGCGGGGAGGTCGTCAATGCCGACGCCATGCAGTTGTACCGCGGGATGGACATCGGCACCGCCAAGATCACCGCCGCGGAGCGCCGCGCCGTCCCGCACCACCTGCTCGACGTCCTCGACGTGGGGGAGACGGCGTCGGTCGCGGCCTACCAGCGCCACGCGCGCGCCGCGGTGGAAGGTGTGCTCGCCGCGGGCAGGGTGCCGGTGCTCGTCGGCGGGTCCGGCCTCTATGTTCAGGCTGTCGTGGACGAGCTGGAGTTTCCGGGCACCGACGCCGGGCTGCGCGCGCGTCTGGAGACCGAGTTGGGCGAGGTCGGCGCCGCCCCGCTGCACGAGCGGCTGACCGGGCTCGACCCGGTCGCGGCGGCGTCGATCCTGCCGAGCAACGGGCGGCGCGTCGTGCGGGCGCTGGAGGTCATCGAGCTGACCGGCAGACCGTTCTCGGCGAGCCTGCCGCGCCCCGGGCCCGCGCGCTACGGGATGGTGCTGATCGGCCTCGACCGGGCGCCCGCCGAGTTGGACGCGCGGGTCGACCTGCGGGTCGAGCGAATGTTCGCGGCCGGGCTCGTCGAGGAGGTGCGCGCCCTGGCGGATCAGGGCCTGCGCGACGGACGCACCGCCTCCCGCGCGCTCGGGTACCAGCAGGTGCTCGCCGCCATCGACGGTGACCACGACTTGGCAGGCGCCGCCGAGGAGACCGCGCGCGCCACCCGGCGGTTCGTGCGCAGGCAACGCTCCTGGTTCCGCCGCGACAAGCGGATCACCTGGCTCGACGCCGCCCGCGCCGACCTGGTCGACGCCGCGCTCGCGCTGGTGCGCCCGTAGCCTGGTCACCGTGGCGATCGCGTTCCTCAAGGGGCACGGCACGGAGAACGACTTCGTGCTGCTGCCCGACCCCCACGGCGAGTTGGAGCTGACCGATGCGCGGGTCCGCGCGCTCTGCGACCGCAGCCGCGGCCTCGGCGCCGACGGCGTGCTGCGCGTCGTGCGGGCCAAAGCCGTCCCCGACGCCCCCGCCGACCTCGGCGGCGACGTCTGGTTCATGGACTACCGCAACGCCGATGGTTCCGTGGCCGAGATGTGCGGCAACGGCGTCCGCGTCTTCGCCCGCTACCTCCGCGACGCCGGTCTCGTGGACACCGCGGAGTTCCCGGTGGGCAGCCGCGCGGGCGTGCGCCCGGTAGTCGTGCACGACGACGGCTCGGTCACCGTCGACATGGGACCGGTCCAGATCTTCGGCCGCTCGTCCGCGAGTGTGTCGGGCACGTCGTTCGAGGGTCTCGCCGTGGACGTCGGGAACCCGCACCTCGCGTGTGTGCTCGACGGAGTCGACCTTGCCCTGCTCGACCTGACCACGCAGCCCGGCGTGAACCCGATGTTCTTCCCCTACGGCGTCAACGTCGAGTTCGTTGTTCCCGCCGGTCCCGGCGAGATCCGCATGCGCGTCCATGAACGCGGTGTCGGCGAGACCCGGTCGTGCGGCACCGGCACCGTCGCGGCGGTCGCCGCCGCCCTGCATGCCCGCGGTGAGTCCGTTGGTCGGTCCACTGTGCACATTCCGGGTGGCACGGTCCACGTGACCATCGGTGAAACCACCAGCACCCTGACCGGTCCTGCCGTCTTCGTCGCGCGCGGTGAACTCGACCCGGGCTGGTGGGCCGCCCACGTCTCCTGACAGACGGTGCGCTGGGGTCACCGTTGCGGGGTTGTCCCCTTGCCGGTTAGGCAGTTGGGCCGTGTGGGGTCGGTGTGGGCACCTCCTCCGGTTCGGGGATGTCGCGTAAGGAGCGCAGGGGTGACAGGACTACCCACAGCGAGGCCAGGAGCCAACCGGTGACAGCCACCCACAGAGTGGCTCGGACGCCGATCCAGGTGCCGAGGGTGCCGCCGATCAGCGCACCCAGCGGGAGGGTGCCCCAGACGATGAAGCGGACGCTGGCGTTCATTCGGCCGAGCAGGTGGTCGGGGCAGATGGCCTGGCGGAAGCTGACCTGGGCCACGTTGTAGACCACGCCGGAGAAGCTGACGACCAGGAAGCCCACTACGACGAGGCTCACCGACCAGCCGGGTTGAGCCAGTGGGATGAGCAGGCCGAACGGTGCGCTGGCCAGGGGCACCAGCCAGATGGCGCGGGCCTGGCCGATGGCCCGGTTCACCCGGGACGACGCCACCGCGCCCAGCACGCCGCCCACCCCGGCCAACGCCATGACCAGGCCGATCCCGGTCGCGTTCAGGCCGATCGTACGGGCCAGGAACAACACGAACACCGCACCCTCGACGCCGAAGAACAGGTTCCACGTCGCCGTGCAGCCGACGATCGCCCGCAGGTAGGAGTTGTGCAGGACGAACCGCAGCCCCTCGGCGACCTCCGCGCGCAGGTCGCGTTCTACGGGCCGAGCGGGCTCCGGTTCGGCCGCCTTGATCCTGGACAGGAACGCCGCAGACGCCAGGTAGCCCAGGCCGGTGGTCAGCAAGGCGGTGGCCGCGCCGAGTGCCTGGCTCAGCACGCCACCTAACGCCGGGCCGCTGAATTGGGCCACGGAGTGGCTGGCCTGCAGCTTCGCGTTTCCCTCGATCAGGTGCCCGCGCCCGACGAGTGACGGCAGGTACGACTGGTAGCCGACGTCGAAGAACACGGTGCAGGCGCCGACCAGCAGGGCAACGACGACGAGTTGGGTGAGCGTCAGCATGCCCAGCCACCACGCGGTGGGCACGGTGAGCAGCAGGGCGGCGCGGGCCAGGTCCATGCGCACCATGAGCGGTTTTCGCCGCACGCGGTCGACCCAGGCGCCGGCGGGCAGTCCGATCAGCAGGAACGCCGCTGTCTCCGCGGCCGTCAGCACACCCATCTCGAACGGGGTCGCGTTCAGCACGGCCACCGCCAGCAGCGGCAGCACGATGTGGCCGACCGCCGTGCCGAACTGGGCGATCGTGTCGCCTGCCCAGAGTCTGCGGAAGTCGTGGTGGGTGCGGAGTGTGGTCATGTGGGTATGGTGGCAAAGTGATTGGAAAGTGTCAATCACTTGTGCACAGGCACAGGTCCGCGGTCCTAGAGTTGGGGGGTGAGCGAACTTCCCGTGAACCGTCGTGCCGCGACGCCGGTCGAACTGGAGGCGTTGGGGTCGGCGGTCCGGCTGCGGATCATCCGCCTTGCCTACCACCGACCCCTGACGAACAAGGAGATCGCCGAGCGGCTCGACAAGGACCCCTCGACCACGCTGCACCACGTGCGCAAACTCGTCGCCGCCGGATTCCTCGAAGCGCTGCCCGCACGCCGGGGCAACCGCGGGGCGAAGGAGATCCCGTATCGCTCGACCGGGTTGTCCTGGGGGCTGAGCTACCGGTACGACGGGCGGGTCGACTTGGCCGAGGCGATGCTGCAGGCGTACCTCGGCGAGGTGTCCGACGCCGGCCTGGCCAAGGTCGACCAGACCCGCCTGGTCGTTCAGGTGGACGAGTCCGGCCGGGCGGAGCTGATGGACCGGATCAGCGCCCTGCTCGACGAGTACGCGCGGCGACCACTCGCGCAGGGCGCCGCCCGCACCGCCATCTACGTCGCGTTCTATCCCGGTGAATAACCGGGTCGAATTGCCGGCTACAACGTGCGACCATGGAGAGGCCGGATACCGAACGGGTACCGACTGTTTCGCCACTACACGAAGGACGGGTTCACCAGGTGACAGAGGAATTCACTCAGCAGGAGATCAACGGCGCGATGACCGATCCGGCTGAGGTCTCCCTCGGTGAACTCGAACTGGAAGAGCGCTCATCGCTACGGCGCGTAGCGGGTCTCTCGACCGAACTGCAGGACATCACCGAGGTCGAGTACCGGCAGCTCCGCCTGGAGCGGGTGGTGCTCGTCGGGGTGTGGACCGACGGTTCCGCGCTGGAGTCCGAGGCGTCGCTCGCCGAGTTGGCCAGGTTGGCCGAGACCGCGGGTTCCGAGGTGCTCCAGGGCCTCGTGCAGCGCCGCGACCGGCCCGACCCGGCGACCTACATCGGCTCCGGCAAGGTGCAGGAGCTCGGCGACATCGTCCGCTCGACCGGCGCCGACACCGTGATCTGCGACGGCGAGCTCTCGCCGAGCCAGCTCCAGCAGTTGGAGGCGCGACTCAAGGTCAAGGTTGTCGACCGCACCGCGCTGATCCTGGACATCTTCGCCCAGCACGCGCGGTCCCGGGAGGGCAAGTCCCAGGTCGAGCTGGCGCAGCTCCAGTACCTGCTGCCGCGTCTGCGCGGCTGGGGCGAGACGCTATCCCGCCAGGCGGGTGGCCGGGCGGGCGGCGGCAACGGCGGCGTGGGTCTGCGCGGTCCCGGTGAGACCAAGCTGGAGACCGACCGGCGCCGCATCCGCGCGAAGATCTCCAAGCTGCGCAAGGAGATCAAGGCGATGGGCACGGTCCGCGACACCAAGCGCGGCAGGCGCGTCGCCAACTCGATCCCGAGCGTGGCCATCGCCGGCTACACCAACGCGGGCAAGTCGAGCCTGCTCAACGCGCTCACCGGCGCGGGCGTCCTCGTCGAGGACTCGCTGTTCGCCACCCTCGACGCGACGACCCGGCGCACCGAGACGCCGGAAGGCCACGTCTACACGCTGACCGACACGGTCGGGTTCGTGCGCCACCTGCCGCACCAGCTCGTCGAGGCGTTCCGGTCCACATTGGACGAGGTCGCCGACGCCGATCTGGTCGTGCACGTGGTCGACGGCGCCGACCCGATGCCCGAGTGGCAGGTGACGGCCGTGCGCGAGGTGCTCAACGACATCGGCGAGCGCCGCGACCTGCGGATGCCGCCCGAGCTGGTGGTGGTCAACAAGGTCGACGCGACCAGCGAGTTCGCGCTGGCCCGGCTGCGCCACCTGTTGCCCGGCGCGGTGTTCGTCTCCGCGCACACGGGTGCGGGCATGCCCGAGCTGCGTGAGCGGATGGCCGAACTGCTGCCGCGCCCCGACCACGAGGTCGACGTACTCGTCCCGTACGCGCGCGGCGAGCTGGTGGCCAGGGTGTACCGCGAGGGCGAGGTGCTGACCGAGGAGCACACCGAGGCGGGCACCCAGCTCCGGGCTCGGGTCAATGTCGACCTCGCGGGGGTGCTGGCGGGCTTCACCGCCAACGGCAGCTCCGCGTAGACCGCGCCGAAGGCCCCGGTTCGCCGGGGTCTTCGGCACGTCCGGGTGAACCCGGCGCGGTCGGACACGTCCTGCATTGCGTGGACTTCCCGACGGCTACCGTGGGTGGGAGTCGCTGGAGTGGGAGGTGGCAGTGCGGGCGTTGGTGACCGCCGCGCTCGTCGCGGGGTTGGTGGGGTTCGGTGCCGCGGGTGCGGTGGCGCAGCCGCAGGCCCCGTCGGACAAGTGCGTCACGGCGGACAAGCGGCTCGGCGAGCTGTCGGGCCTGGTCGCCGACGGGGACCGGTGGTACGCGGTGAACGACGGCGGCACCAAGTCGAGCGTGTTCGTGCTGACCAAGGCGTGCGTGGTCGAGCGTGTGATCAGCGGGCCGACCGACCCGTTCGACGTCGAGGACCTCGCCCGCGCGGCCGACGGGACGTTCTGGCTGGCCGACGTCGGCGACAACGACAAGAAGCGCACCACGGTCGCGCTGATCGCGCTCACGCCCGCCGGGAAGACCACGCTGTACCGACTGACCTATCCCGACGGTCCACACGACACCGAGGCGCTGCTGCTCGACCGGACCGGCACGCCGTACCTGGTCACCAAGAACCCGCTCGGCCGCGCGGACATCTACCGGCCTATCGCAGCCCTGGTGAGCCCAGGGCCGACGATGTTGGAGAACGTCGGCTCAGTGCAGTTGAGCAGCACCGACACCCAGGGCGGGCCCGTTCCCCCGATCGTCGGCTCGGTGTTGGTTACCGGCGGCGCGGTGAGCCCGGACGGCACTGTCGTCGCGCTGCGCACCTACACCGACGCGTACCTCTACGCCGCGCCGGACGGCGACGTCCTGGCCGCGCTCAAGCGGGAGCCCGCCAGGGTCCCGCTGCCGGGGGAGCAGCAGGGCGAGGCCATCGCGCTCGAACCGGACGGCACGCTCGTGTCCGCATCCGAGGGCGTCGGCGAGCCCATCCGGGTGGTGCCCGGCGCGACGGCGCTGGCCCCGGCGAGGTCCGAGCCCGCTCCGGCCGACACCGCGGACCGCTCCGGCGGCGCGGCGGCGCCTGCCCCGGCTGACGGTGGCGGGCTCGCGACCCTGCCCGCGATCGGGTTCACCGCCGTAGCCGTCGGCGGGACGCTGTGGCTCATGCACCGTCGCGCGCGCAAGCGCGCCTGAGACCGCTCAGAGCCTGCGCAACACCGCCACGACCTTGCCAAGGATGGTCGCGTCGTCGGCCGGGATCGGCTCGTACGCCTCGTTGTGCGGCAGCAGCCAGACGTGGCCGTCGCGGCGCTTGAACGTCTTCACCGTGGCCTCGCCGTCGATCATCGCGGCGACGATCTCGCCGTTGTCGGCGGTGGGCTGCTGGCGCACCACGACCCAGTCGTCGTTGGCGATGGCGGCGTCGATCATCGAGTCGCCCGCGACCTTGAGCATGAACAGCGAACCCTCGCCGACGATCTCCTTCGGCAGCGGGAACACGTCCTCGATGGCCTGTTCGGCCAGGATCGGGCCACCGGCGGCGATCCGGCCGAGCACCGGCACGTAGGTCGGCTTGGGCCCCTGGTCGTCCTGCTCGATGATCACCGGGGTGATCCGCTCGCCGCGCAGTTGCGCGGGTGTCGCGTCGGCGGGGAGCACGCCGATCGCGCGCGGCCGGTTCGGATCGCGGCGCAGGTAGCCCTTCTCCTCCAGGGCGCGGAGCTGGTAGGCCACCGACGAGGTGGACGTCAGGCCCACCGCCTCGCCGATCTCCCGGACGCTGGGCGGATAGCCGAAGCGCTGCACCCAGGACCGGATGACCTCCAGCACCTGCCGCTGCCGCAGCGGCAGCTCGGCGCCGTCCGGGGTCTGGTCCAGCTCGGGGAAACTGCGCACGTTGCCGCCCGCAAGGGGCTTCCTCTTCGGTGCCCCTGCGGGCTTCCGACCACTCGTGCCTGCCACTGCGCTGCCTCCCGTACGAACCCGGGGCGGCCACTGGCGCCCCGGTGATGGATCCACGTCGATCATCTCCGGGGTCGACGGTAGCCCGCCGACCTGGGGAGATCAAACACCTGTTCGAGCGACACGCCGGGGAACTCTCGATTTTGTCGGTGCCAGGTGGTACACATTCGCACGGACGTTCGATCGAACGGTAGTTCGAGGAGGTTGCGATGACGGCACTGCTGACATCCGGGTCGGCCGAGCGGGTCGCGGGCAGGTCTTCGCACGTGGTGGCGCCGCCGAGGCCCGCGCTGCGCCCGGTTCGCCGGACCGGGCGGGGCAGGCTCGGGCCACCCGGTCGGCCGCGGGTGGCGGGCGCGCCGCACGTCGTCGCCAGGCCGGATTGCGCGCCCCGCCGCGCGCCTGCGCCGATCGCCGTCCTCGTCGGGATCGCGGCGGTGGTGGCGCTGGCGGTCTACGGGCTCGGCGCGTTCGCGGGTTCGGTGGCGGGCGGTGCCGACGTCCC
The DNA here is from genome assembly GCF_052390155.1 of Actinokineospora sp. Lineage (NCBI taxonomy): Bacteria > Bacillati > Actinomycetota > Actinomycetes > Pseudonocardiales > Pseudonocardiaceae > Actinokineospora > Actinokineospora sp. The sequence continues at coordinate 86,825 of NZ_JBQTHF010000024.1, forward strand.
GGAGGCGACCACGGTGGTGCGTGTCGCGCCGGGGGAGAGTCTGTCGGAGTTGGCCGGGCGGATGGCGCCCGGGAGCGACATCGAGGCCGTCGTGGCCAAGATCCGCGAGTTGAACTCGCTCACCGGTTCCGACGTCGCGGTCGGACAGCCGCTGACGGTGCCGTTCTTACGCTGACCCGGCCGCCGCGAGGCGACCACTCGTAGTGCCGCGTGCCGTTCGTGGGGACGGTGTCGCGAAGGCGTCCGTGTCGGTGCCGGACGCGTGGTGTGGATCACGCCTGCTGTCGTGCGCGGTTCGTGGTCCACCGCCTACGTCCGGTGAGTGCGTCGGCCAGACCGGCGTTAGTCCAGACGGGTGATGTGTGACGTTCACCTGGATGTCGGTGCCACCGGCTGTGCGCGCGCTCGTGAATCGCTCACGTTCGGTGCCTTCCGGGCCGTGTCGGCTTGCACTATGTGGCGTTGAGGCATACCGTCGACCCCAACATCTAGTAGTTACGCCCCTGTAGTTCGTCCACAGGTTGGGGTGAGTTATCCACCCCTCATCCACGTGTTATCCACAGATTGATCACCAAGCGTGGCGGTGTGCGCTCTGCCGATCGGGGTACGCCAGGTGTCCGACAGCCGTTCGAGGAGTGGGGTGAGGTCCGATGCGGTGTCCGTTCTGTCGGCACTCCGACTCCAGGGTCGTCGACTCCCGCGAGGTCGACGACGGGCAGGTGATCCGGCGCAGGCGGTCCTGCTCGAAGTGCAGCCGCAGGTTCACCACGGTCGAGGAGGCCGTCCTCGCTGTGGTGAAGCGGTCGGGGGTCACCGAGCCGTTCAGCCGCGACAAGGTGGTCCGCGGCGTCCGGCGCGCCTGTCAGGGCAGGCCGGTGGACGAGGACCAGTTCCAGCAGTTGGCGCAGAAGGTGGAGGAGACCATCCGGGCCACCGGGAGCGCGGAGATCCCGAGCCACGAGGTCGGCCTGGCCATCCTCGGCCCGCTCCGCGAACTCGACGGTGTCGCGTACCTGCGGTTCGCGAGTGTGTACCGGTCGTTCTCCTCGGTCGAGGACTTCGAGAAGGAGATCGCCGACCTGCGCGCCGCCATGGCGGACGAGGCAGCGGATGAGCAGTAATCGGCGATCGCGACGACGCGGCGCGTCGTCCCGACCCCGGGGCGGGGACCAGCAACACCAGCAGCTCAGGCCGCATCGGACGGGGAGCCCGGACGTGGCCACACCAGGACAGGCGAGTGACGAGGGAGAGGGACCGGTCATGACCGAAACCGTCGGGACCCCGGCGGCGGGCGGCCGCGCGGAGCGCAACGGCGCGCCGGAGCGCCTGCTGCGCGTGCGGCGTGTCCACACCACCGAGGGCGTGCACCCGTACGACGAGGTGACCTGGGAACACCGCGACGTGGTGATGACCAACTGGCGCGACGGCTCGGTGAACTTCGAGCAGCGCGGCGTCGAGTTCCCCGACTTCTGGTCGGTGAACGCCACGAACATCGTCACCAGCAAGTACTTCCGCGGCGCCGTGGGCACCCCGGTGCGCGAGCATTCGCTGCGCCAGCTCATCGACCGCGTGGTCAGGACCTATGTGGCCGCCGGTCTCCAGCACGGCTACTTCGCGTCCACACCGGACGCCGAGGTCTTCGAGCACGAGCTGACCTGGATGCTGCTGCACCAGGTGTTCAGCTTCAACTCGCCGGTCTGGTTCAACGTCGGCACGTCCTCGCCCCAGCAGGTGTCGGCGTGCTTCATCCTCGCTGTCGACGACACGATGGACTCGATCCTCAACTGGTACAAGGAAGAGGGGCTGATCTTCAAGGGCGGCTCGGGCGCGGGCCTGAACCTGTCCCGCATCCGCTCGTCGAAGGAGCTGCTGTCCTCGGGCGGCACCGCGTCGGGGCCGGTGTCGTTCATGCGCGGCGCCGACGCGTCCGCGGGCACCATCAAGTCCGGCGGCGCCACCCGGCGCGCCGCGAAGATGGTCGTGCTCGACGTCGACCACCCCGACGTCGAGGTGTTCATCGAGACCAAGGCCCGCGAGGAGGAGAAGATCCGCGTTCTGCGCGACGCGGGCTTCGACATGGACCTCGGCGGTTCCGACATCACCTCGGTGCAGTACCAGAACGCCAACAACTCCGTGCGCGTGTCCGACGAGTTCATGCACGCTGTCGAATCCGCGGGCCAGTTCGGCCTGCGGTCGCGCACCACCGGCGAGATCATCGAGCGGGTCGAGGCGAAGGGCCTGTTCCGCAAGCTCGCGAAGGCCGCGTGGGAGTGCGCCGACCCGGGCATCCAGTACGACGACACCATCAACGCCTGGCACACCTGCCCGGAGTCGGGTCGGATCACCGCCTCCAACCCGTGCAGCGAGTACATGCACCTGGACAACTCAAGCTGCAACCTGGCGTCGTTGAACCTGATGAAGTTCCTCAACGCCGACGGCACGTTCGACGCGGAGACCTTCGCCAAGGCCGTCGAGATCGTGATCACCGCGATGGACATCTCCATCTGTTTCGCGGACTTCCCGACCAAGCCGATCGCCGAGACCACGCGCCGGTACCGCCAGCTCGGCATCGGCTACGCCAACCTCGGTGCGCTGCTGATGGCCACCGGCCACGCGTACGACTCCGAGGGCGGCCGGGCGCTCGCCGCGGCCATCACCTCGCTGATGAACGCGACCGCGTACCGCCGGTCCGCTGAGCTGGCGGGCGTCGTCGGCGCGTTCGACGGCTACGCGCGCAACGCCGAGGCCCACCAGCGGGTCATGCGCAAGCACGCCGCGGCCAACGACCTCGTCCGCACCTACCACTCCACCGACGCCGCCGTGCAGCGCGTGGCGACCCGCGAGTGGCAGGCCGCGCTGGAGATCGGCGGCCGCGACGGCTGGCGCAACGCGCAGGCCAGCGTGCTGGCGCCGACGGGCACCATCGGTCTGATGATGGACTGCGACACCACCGGCATCGAGCCCGACCTGGCGCTGGTCAAGTTCAAGAAGCTGGTCGGCGGCGGTTCCATGCAGATCGTCAACCAGACCGTGCCGCGCGCGTTGAAGTCCCTGGGCTACCAGGACGAGCAGGTCGAGGCGATCGTCGAGTACATCGCCGAGCACGGCCATGTGGTCGACGCGCCGGGCCTGCGCCACGAGCACTACGAGGTGTTCGACTGCGCCATGGGTGAGCGGTCCATCGCCCCGATGGGCCACGTGCGGATGATGGCGGCGGTGCAGCCGTTCATCTCCGGCGCGATCTCCAAGACGGTGAACATGCCGGAGGCGGCGACGGTCGAGGACGTCGAGGAGATCTACTTCCAGGGCTGGAAGCTCGGCCTCAAGGCGCTGGCGATCTACCGCGACAACTGCAAGGTCGGCCAGCCGCTGTCGGCTGGCAAGGGCGCCAACGACGGGACGACGGCCAAGGCCGAGCCCGAGCGGATCGTCGAGTACCGCCCGGTCCGCAAGCGCCTGCCGAAGAAGCGCCCGAGCCAGACGGTGTCCTTCACTGTCGGCGGCGCCGAGGGCTACCTGCACGCCGGGTCCTACCCGGACGACGGCCTCGGCGAAATCTTCGTCAAGCTCGGCAAGCAGGGCTCGACCCTGGCCGGCGTGATGGACGCGTTCTCCATGTCGATCTCGGTAGGCCTGCAGTACGGCATCCCGCTGGAGTTCTACGTCTCGAAGTTCCAGAACCTGCGCTTCGAGCCCGCGGGCATGACCGACGACCCGGACGTGCGGATCGCGACCAGCGTGCTCGACTACCTGTTCCGCAGGCTGGCGCTGGACTACCTGCCGTACGAGAAGCGCGCCCAGCTCGGCGTCTTCACCGCCGACGAGCGGTCCGCCCAGGTCGCGTCCGACTACAGCGGACCGTCCGATCTGGACTTGGAAGGTCTGCGAACCTCGGTCGACGCGTCGCCACGGGCCACGATCGAGGCCGCGCGGTCCGAGCCGGTGACGGTGCACAGCTCCACGGAACTGCTCGAACTGCACCTCGGCAAGGCCGCCGACGCACCGCTGTGCATGACCTGCGGCACCAAGATGCGGCCCGCGGGCTCCTGCTACGTGTGCGAGGGCTGCGGCTCCACGTCCGGCTGCAGCTAGTGGTTGCGGTCGCAACCACTAGTGGTGTGACCACTAGTGTCCTGCCCTGGTTCTGTGCCCTGTCTAGGATGAACATGCAGGTCAACGGTGGCGTCGAGTCGGCTCGGCGCCACCGGGCGCCCGCCGGCCCGTCGCGGCCAAGGTGACGGGAGCATGGATGCGACAGCGGTCTTCGAGGCGCAGCGGGCTCGGCTGTTCGGCATCGCCTACCGGATGCTCGGCTCGGCGGCCGAGGCGGAGGACGTGGTGCAGGATGCCTACCTGCGCTGGCGTCAGGCAGTCGGGGTGCGGGAGCCCGCCGCGTGGCTGGCCGCCGTGGTCACGAACCTCAGCCTGAACCGGCTCACGTCGGCCCGGGCGCGCCGCGAACGGTATGTCGGGCAGTGGCTGCCGGAGCCGGTGGCGACCGCGGACGGGGCACTCGGGCCGCTGGACACCGCCGAGCGCCGCGACTCGGTTTCCTTGGCGCTGCTGGTCTTGCTGGAGCGGCTCACCCCGGCCGAGCGGGCGGTGTTCGTGCTGCGCGAGGCATTCGCCTACCGGCACGCCGAGATCGCGGGCGTCCTCGGCCTCACCGTGTCGAACTGCCGCCAGCTCCACCGCCGCGCCCGGCTGCGGCTGGCCGACCACCGCCCCGCCACCGCGCGCGCCGACGACGGCGCGTTGTTCGAGCGGTTCCTCGCCGCCGCTCAGGAGGGGGACGTCGCCGGGTTGGAGCGGCTGCTCGCCGACGACGTCGTGTCGTGGGCCGACGGCGGCGGCAAGGTCGGCGCGGCGCGCAGGCCGGTGCTCGGGGCGAACCGGGTGGCCCGCTACCTGATCGGCTCGCTCGACAAGTTCGGCGCGGCGACTGAGGTCACGTTCGCCGAGGTCAACGGCGACACCGCGCTGCTCGGCTGGGTCGACGGGACGCTGTCCGGCCTGCTCGCGCCGCAGATCAGTGATGGGCGGGTGGTCGCGCTGCGGCTGCTGGCCAACCCGGACAAGCTGACGTTCCTGGCCGGTCAGTTGTCACGGTAGCCGGATCTGTCCGGTCTCCAGGACGACAGCTCGACGACCCTGGAGGATTCCGTGTCCAACCCGATCCTGGTCACCGGCGGCACCGGCACGCTCGGCCGCGTGGTGGCGCGCACGCTGACCGACGCCTGCCGTGCGGTCCGCGTGCTCAGCCGCACGGGCGAACCGCCCGGTGACCTGCTCACCGGCGCGGGCGTTGGCACCGCGCTGTCCGAAGTGGACACTGTGGTGCACTGCGCGACCACGCTCGGGCGCAAGGATGTCGAGGCCACCGCCACCTTGATCGCGGCGGCGAAGCGCGCGGGTGTGACGCACCTGGTGTATATCTCGATCGTGGGCATCGACCGGGTGCCACTGCCGTACTACCGGGCGAAACTGGCCGCTGAGCGGCTGATCGAGGACTCCGGTCTGCCGTGGACGGTCCTGCGCACCACCCAGTTCCACGATCTGATCGCGCGGCTGTGGTCCGTGCAACGGTATTCGCCCGTCCTGTGCTACCCGTCGGGCGTCAGCTTTCAGCCGGTAGACACCGGCACGGTGGCCGCCAGGCTGGCCGCCCTCGCCGCCGGGCCGCCCGCGGGCCGCGTGGCCGATCTGGGCGGACCCCGCGTGCTGACCGCGCGCGACTCGGCCCGCGCCTACCTCCGCGCGACAGGCCGCAGACGGCTGCTCGTGCCGTTCCGGGTGCCGGGCGCGACGTTCGCGGCCTACCGCCGCGGGGAGCACCTGGCCCCCGAGCACGCCGATGGCCAGGTCGACTTCGAGACCTTCCTGGCCGGCGCGTGAGGGCCGGGCTGGCGGCGCTCGCCGCTGTCGAACTCGTCCTGGGCCTATGGACCGTGTCGTTCCCCCGCTCGTTCTACGACACCGTGCCGACCGTCGCACTCGACCCGCCGTTCAACGAGCATCTGTTCCGCGATTTCGGCGGAGCGTCTCTCGGCTTGGCGCTGGTGCTCTCCGCGGCCGCGGTCTACCTCGAACGCAGGCTCGTGCGGATTGCGCTGTCGGCGTATCTGTTGTTCGCGGTGCCGCACCTGATCTTCCACGTCACCCATCTGGACGATTTCACCCGCGCGCAGGCGGTGCTGCTCAGCTCGGCGCTCGCGCTGTCGGTGGCGTTCCCGGTCGTGCTGCTGACGCTGACCAGACGGCTATCAGCCGCCGGAGTGGCCAGATGACGGGGCGCCTAAACGGTGTCACCTCGACCTCTCGGTCGACGGTCTCGCCGAGGGTGCGGCTCGCTGTGTCGCACTCGGCGCGACCAAGCCCCTTGACTTCGAGTTATCTGGAGGTTCCATTATCGGTCCATGACAGACGAGATGACCGCGGTCACCATCGCGGAGTTCGGGTCCGCCGACGTCCTGCGCCCGACGGTCCTGCCGCGCCCTGAACCCGGTGCGGGGGAGGTCCGGGTTCAGGTGAAGGCAGCGGGGGTGCAGCCCTTCGACGTGGCGGTGCGCGCGGGCAGGCGTCCGCCGCTCGGCGAGGTGGTGTTCCCGCAGATCCTCGGCAACGAGTTCGCGGGGGTGGTCGACGCCGTGGGGGTGGGCGTCGACGATCACCGGGTCGGCGACGAGGTGCTGGGCTTCGCGAGCCTCGGCAGCTACGCCGAGTACCGGGTCGCGCAGGCGGGCCAGGTCGTGCGCAAGCCCGCGGGTATGCCGTGGGATGTCGCGGGCGGGTTCAACTCGGCCGCGCAGACCGCGAGCGCCGCCGTGGAGTTCCTGCGGGTCGGCGCGGGGGAGACGCTGCTGGTGCACGGCGGGGCGGGTGCTGTCGGTGCTGTCGCGGTGCAGTTGGCCCGGTTACGCGGGGCAACGGTCGTGGCGACCGCGCGAGTGGCCAACCACCAGTACCTGCGCGCGCTGGGTGCCGTCCCGGTCGAATACGGCGACGGCCTGGTCGAGCGGGTTCGCGCGGTGGCGCCGCGCGGGGTCGACGCGGCGTTCGACTGTGCGGGAGCCGATGCTCTGCGCGCGTCGGTCGAGGTCGTGGCCGACCGTGACCGGATCGGGAGCATCGTCGCCTTCGACCTGGTGGCCGAGTTGGGCGTGCACTGGATCAGGGTGGTGCGTTCGGCCGAACGGCTGGCCGCGGTAGCAGGCCTGTACGACCGCGGGCTGCTGCGGTTCGCCATTCGGAGCCGGTTTCCGCTGGTGGCGGCCGCGGACGCGCACCGGGAGGTGGAGATCGGGCACGGTCGCGGCAAAGTCGTGCTCATGCTCGACTGAGCCGCACTATGATCGGGGCGCGACCGCCGGTCCGCAGGGGGGCGTCGAGACGGGGTGCGCTGAGCACGAGGTGGGGGGCATGAGCAGTCCAGAGGAGTTCCCGCGTGTGGAACCGCCGCTGGTCGACTACCGGCAGCTCTACCTCTCGCGGGTCGAGGTCGTCACCGTTGAGCAGCGGGAGCAGCGCAACTCGCCCCTGGTGCTGGTCGCCGTGCTCGGCATGGTGCTGGTCGGCGTGCTGGCCATCGCCTTGGTCGGCAAGGCGACCTCCGGCGGCCTGACCACCACAGTGCAGGGCACGCCGCTCGCGGTCGGCGAGCAGGGCGGGCCGGGCCGGTCGAGCGCCGAGCCGCGCACGCTCTCGCAGATCGCGGCCAACCCGCTGCTCACCCCGGGCGCCCCGCTGGCGGCAGTCGACTGCGCACTGCCCGCGCTCGGCACCGAGGCCGCCGAACTCGACGCCTACTACCGCGTCGGCATCGGCTGCCTCGACCAGGCGTGGCGACCCGTGCTGACCGCCGCGGGCCTGCCCTTCGGCAGCCCTGGCCTCAACATCGACGACCGGCCGCGCAGCAAGTGCGGATTCGCCCCGGCCAAGGACGAGGCCACCGCGTTCTACTGTGAGCGCGACAAGGTCATCTACATGCCGCGCGAGCGGCTGATCCGCGACGCGGGCGACGAGTCGGCGTTTCACCTCGCGGTGCTCGCGCACGAGTACGGCCACCACGTGCAAGCGCTCGCGGGCATCCTCGGCGCCGTCGACGAACGCGAACGCCGCGCCGACGAGGACGAGTTCCTGGAGCTGTCGCGGCGGGCCGAGCTGCAGGCCAACTGCTTCGCGGGGGTTTTCCTGGCCGCCGCATCGGGCCGCGGCGCGGTCGACGGTGAGTTGGCCGCGGAGTCGGCGCGCAGCTTCGAGGACACCCTCGGTTCCGACACGCATGGCAAGAGCCGCAACCAGGCCAAGTGGGCGATGGTCGGGTTCGAGGGCAAGTCCACCGGTTCGTGCAACACCTGGTCGGCATCCTCAGGCGACGTCGAGTAGCGGGCACTCGACGTCGCCCGCGGGCGTCAGAGGGCGGTTCGGGTGAAGTCCATGACCCAGTTGGTCTCCCAGGTCTGCTCGCCGTCCGCGGAGAACGCCTGCTCCCAGCGTGCCGACAGCGGCGTGATCCGCGACCACCGGTAGCGGACGCGGATGGGGACGCCCTCGTGCTCGTCGTCGCCGAAGCACTCGCAGACGCCGTTGGTGAAGCGGCCCGCCACGGACGGCTGCATCCGGCCGTCGCGGCTGTTGACCCAGTAGATGACCCACTGGTCGAGTTCGCGGTCGTAGGTGCGGAAGGACGTGCCCGAGAAGCCCCGGGTCGGGAAGTGGATCTCGTCGGCACTGCCCGCGCCGTCGAAGAACGTGCGCCCGGTGCAGGTGGCGGGGAACTCGTCCCACTCGTCGCTGCCCGCGAGCAGGGTGGTCAGCCGCCGGTTGGCGACCTTCCAGGAGCCGACGAGGAAGTCGAAGTCGGTGATCGTGGCGATCGTGGTGGTCATGCGAGGATCGTGGTGGGGCATCGCTGACATCTTCTGTCAGTGGTTCGGCGTATCTTCCCGCTGTGCGCGCGAGCCGGTTGCTGTCGATCCTCCTGCTGCTGCAGACCCGCGGCCGGATGAGCGCGCGCGAACTGGCCGAGCGGCTGGAGGTGTCGAGGCGCACCATCTACCGCGACGTCGACGCGCTGACCGCTGCGGGCGTCCCGCTCTACGCCGAGACCGGCCCCGCGGGCGGCTACCAGATCCTCGACGGCTACCGCACCCGGCTCACCGGCCTCACCGCGAGCGAGGCCGAGTCCCTGTTCCTCACCGGCATGCCCGGCCCGGCCGCCGAACTCGGCCTCGGCGCGACCCTGGCCGCCGCCGAACTCAAGCTGATGGCCGCGCTCCCGATCGAACTGCGCGAGCGCGCCGTCCGCATCCGCGAGCGGTTCCACCTCGACATACCCGGCTGGTTCACCGACGCCGAGGACACCCCGCACCTGGCCACCGTCGCGCGGGCCGTGTGGGAGCACCGGGCGATCGACGTGCGCTACCGCCGCTGGACGCCCACGCCCGCCGAGGTGCGGCGCACGCTGGAACCTTTGGGGTTGGTGATGAAGGCGGGCACCTGGTACGTCGTCGCCAGGGCGCGGGGTTCGCCGCGGACGTACCGGGTGGCGAGCATCCGCGCGGTCGAGTCCGTCGGCGAGCCGTTCGTCCGCCCGCCCGACTTCGACCTGGCCGCCTGCTGGCGCGAGTCGTCCCGCCGGTACGAGACGGAGGTGTACCGGGGGGAGGCGGTGGTCCGCTTGTCGCCGGAGGGCTTCCGGGTCCTGTCGGACGTGCTCGGCCCGGTGCTCGACCGCGCCGCCGCCGAGTCCGCGTCCGATCCCGATCCGCACGGCTGGTGTCGGGTGGTGCTGCCGATCGAGACCGTCGACCACGCGGTCGGCCAGTTCCTGCGGTTGGGGGCGGAGATCGAGGTCCTGGAACCGGCGGACCTGCGCACCCGGATGGCCGAGATCGCCACCGCCATCGCCGCCCGCTACGTCCTGAATGGCTCGATCCGTCCACGTTTGGGTCACACCTCTTGACTCGTGCGAAATTCGCACGATCATGGAGGCCATGGAATGGGTGGAAGTCGGTGAACGCGTTCGTCATGCACGCGTTGCGATGGGCTTGTCCCAGGAGGGCCTGGCCCGTGCCGTGGATCTGGATCGCACCATGATCGCAAAGATCGAGTCGGGTGCGCCTTCGCCAATTGATTGATAGCGGCTTCCTGGAGCCGTGCTCCTTGCTCAGATACCCGGCCCCGGTGGACGGAGATGGCGAAGCGCGTGCAGCGGCACGGTGGGTGCGGAGCCAGTTGTCGCTTTCAGACTTGCCAATCGAAACGCTGATGTCGGTGTGCGAGTCCGCCGGACAGATGGTGCTGATCACCGATCTGCCCGGTGAAGGTATGTCATGGTGGACAGCGATGTCGGGGTCGCGGTCGTGAGCCGCGCTTTGGATCCGGGTCGGCGGCGAGCCACTGCGGCGCACGAACTCGGGCACTTCGTCATTGGTGACGACTACGCGAGTGACGTGAGCTTTGCCATGCCGGACAAGCGCGAATCGGTCATTGACGTCTTCGCGGCCGAATTGCTGCTCCCGATGCGGGTGGTAGCCGATGCAGGCCCGAACATCAGCCGTGACAAGCTGATCGAGTTGGCCGCCCAGTACCGGACGTCGTGGCGGCTGGCCGTTCGTCAGGGGGTCCACGCGGGTGTTCTCGATCCGTCGAAGGCACGCAGGTGGATAGGGGGGCACCCACGAAGCCGGACTTCATGGATGCCCTTGGATGGGCGCCGCAACCTGACCTGGAATCGATTCGAGTTCCGCCGCGCTACGCCCATGCCGTGATGAGTGCCTGGCGCACCGGGACTATCAAATCGACGCGGGCTGTCGAGATGACGCACGGACAGATTTCGACCGACGAACTCCCCTGGCGGGACGAGGCGGAGTCCACGCCGTGACCGATGATCGCGGGCCTATTCCGTCAGTTTACGTCCTGGACAGCGCATGTCTCACCCATTTCGCGCTGTCGGATCGGCTCGATGTGCTGCGAGACCTTCTGCTCAATGAGTTCGGCGCCTCGAATCTCGTCACGACGCTTCGCGCCACCAAGATGCGGTTGCCCTGTACTGGTCCTGAGTTCGGCGAGTACTGCCGCAGGTACGGGCTACTGCCCAGATCTTGATGGCGGTTCCGCGGCCGACCGCCACCGGGCGAGGACGAGGTCGATGGTGTCGCGGATGTTCTCGCGGGCGGTGGCGCGGGGAACGCCTGCCATGAGCATGGCGTCGTAGTCGGTTTCCTCGTGGCGGATGGCGGCGACGACGGCGAGGGTGACGGCGTGCTCGTCCAGGGCTCGCCCCGCCGCGGACCGGCCGACGCGGCCGCTGCTGCGGGTTCCCGCGTGTTCGGCGATCGCCTGGGCGCGGGGGCCGGGCAGGCCGGGGAACAGTTCGCCGATGCGGGTGGCGAAGGCGGTCTGGAACTCGACGTCCTGGGCGGCGCGGCGGGCGCGGTCGCGCTGTTTGCGGCGCTCGCGAAGCTCCTCGTCGGCGAAGCACTGGGTCTCGGCGGTCTCCAGCGCGGACCGCTCGACCAGGATGCCGCGGCGCTCGAAGCGTTTGCGCGACTTGTTCCACAGCACCACCACCGCGGCCAGCCCGCTGGCCTTGCGCGCGCGGCGGGTCAGCGCCGCGTCGCCCGCGGGCAGGAACTCCAGGTGGCCCATGTCCGCGCAGTCGAGACACAGCGGCAGGTCGTCCTCCAGCAGGTGGAACTCGCCGGTCTCCCGGCATTGTGCGCAGTACCAGGGTTTCGTGGCAGTGAACGCCACCAGGTCCGGCACCTTGTGCTGCCGTTCGAGCAGCTTGGCCCGCCTGGTCTCTGGCAGGTCCGGGTCTGTCCACTGTGTCCGGTACGCGCGATCGTCGCCGGACGCGGTGAAGCGCAGGGCGCGGCGGTCGCGGGTGGCGGCCACATAGTCCACTTCGGACGGCAGTAGACCCTGGCCGCGCGCCCAGGACGCCAGCACCTCGACAGCTTCGGCCAACCGTTCCGGGGGGACGGCGGCGAGTTGGTCGAGTCGTTCGACTAGGCCGTGCTCCCAGCTCTGCACCACGCGCCCGCTCAGCCAGCCAAGCCCGACGAGCACGTCCACCGGAGCGACGAACTTCTTGCGCCGCAACAGCTCCTCGGCAACGGCGGACACCCGGCGGTCGAGTCTCAAGAGGACTCGCCCATCGCCCGGTAGGCGGGCCGCAGCAGTTCGATCAGCGGGCGGCCGCGAACGATCACGGGCAGCGGGTCGAGTTGGTCGAGCAGCGCGTCCGGGGCGGCGGGCACCGGCGGGCTGCCCGACGGCGTGGAGTGCTTGCCCCAGAACGAGTCCAGCACCGACGACAGCGGCTCGCCGGTGTCTTTCCGCGCCTGCGCGGGCGACCGGTCGCGCAGCGTGCGCAGGTGGTCGAGCAGTTCCTGCCTGCCCCGCCCGCGCCAGGCGAGGATCTGGAACGGGTCCGCGTCGAACGATTCGGCGAGCAGGTAGCAGGCCGCCGCGAGGTGCTTGCACGGCACCTCCCAGTCCGGGCACGAGCAGTCCATGGACAGCTCTTGCAGGTTGTCCGGGAACAGTCGCAGCCCGACCTTGTCGAACACCTCCTCGATGTCCGCGGGCATCTCGCCTGCCAGCAGCTTCGCCAGGAACAGCGCCTGCCCGGCCAGCGCCCGCTCCACCTCGATCCACTGCGCGGGGGTGAAAGCCTTGATGCTGATCCGAACCCGGTAGGGCTCCTGCCGCGATCCCTGCACCTGGGCGACCGCGATGCTCGTCGACAGCGACAGGCTCAACACCTGGCCCGCGCGGGCGTAGCGCTTGCCGCGCTCCAGCCGACCGCCCATGCCGAGTGACTCCAGCACCTCGATGAAGCGCCGCGACCACCAGGTCCGCGCGATCTCGCCGCGCTGGCTGCGCGCCCGCACCCCGCCCTCGACCCGGATCGTCTTCGTCGGCTCGTCGCGCCACCACTCGTCACTCACCGACGGCCTCCGCGGACAGTGTGACCAGCTCGCGCAGCTCCGAAGTGGACAGTTCGGTCAGCCAGTTCTCACCCGCGCCGACCACCAACTGCGCCAACGCCTTCTTCTGCTCGATCAGCTCGTCGATGCGCTCCTCCAGGGTGCCGATGCAGAGGAACTTGCGCACCTGCACATCGCGGCGCTGCCCGATCCGAAACGCGCGGTCGGTGGCCTGGTCCTCCACCGCCGGGTTCCACCACCGGTCGAGATGGATTACGTGGTTGGCCGCGGTCAGCGTCAGCCCCGTGCCGCCTGCCTTGAGCGACAACAGGAAGATCGACGGCCCCGCGCCGGACTGGAACCGCTCCACCATCGCGTCGCGCTGCTTCTTCGGTGTGCCACCGTGCAGGAACAGCACTTCGGTGTCGAACCGGGTCGCGAGATAGGGCACCAGCATGCTGCCGAACCCCGCGTATTGGGTGAAGCACAGCGCGCGGTCGCCCTCGGCGAGCACCTCCTCCAGCGTCTCCTCCAGCCGGGCGAGCTTGCCGGAGCGGCCCGCGATCCGCGAGCCGTCGCCGAGGAACTGCGCCGGGTGGTTGCAGACCTGCTTGAGCTTGGTCATGGTGGCGAGCACCAAGCCCTTCCGTTGCACGCCTTCACTTTCGTCGATCTTGGCGAGCATGTCGTCGACCACCGCGCGGTAGAGCGACGCCTGTTCGGCGGTGAGGTTGCAGAGCTGCTTCATCTCCAGCTTGTCCGGCAGGTCGTCGATGATCGTCGGGTCGGTCTTCAGTCTGCGCAACACGAACGGCCCGGTGATCCGGCGCAGTCGCGCGGCGGCGTCCTCGTCGCCGTAGCGCTCCACCGGCACCGCGAACCGCGCGCGGAACCGGGTCAGCGGGCCGAGCAGGCCGGGATTGGCGAAGTCCATAATGGACCACAGCTCGGCGAGCCGGTTCTCCACGGGCGTGCCGGTGAGCGCGATCCGGTGCCGCGCGGGCAGTCCCCGCACCGCCTGGGACTGCCGGGCCGCGCTGTTCTTGATGTTCTGCGCCTCATCGAGCACGACCCGGTCCCACGTCAACTCGCCCAGCATCGTGGCATCCCGGGCGGCCAGCGCGTAGGTCGTGATCACCAGATCGGTGCCCGCCACGGTGGCGCCGAGTTCGCCGCCGGTCAGTCGGTCGGCGCCGTGGTGGACGTGCACGCGCAGGCCGGGCGCGAACCGCTCGGCCTCACGCTGCCAGTTGCCCACCACCGACATCGGACACACCAGCAGCGTCGGCGGACGGTCCACTGTGGACCGGGCGAGCACCTCCAGGGCGAGCAACTGCACCGTCTTGCCCAGACCCATGTCGTCGGCCAGGCACGCGCCGAGGCCGAGCTTGTCGAGGAAGACGAGCCACGCGAGCCCGCGCCGCTGGTAGGGCCGCAGTTCGGCGGTGAACCCGGCCGGGGTGTCGACCGGATCGAGGGTCGCCTCGACGCCGCCGCCGAGCAGGTCGGCCAGCCAGCCCGTGCCGCCGATCCCGACCACCGGCACGGGGAAAACCGTGTCGTCGGCGGGCATCCCGGCCAGTGTCAACACCTCGCCCGCCGACATCTGCCCGGTGCCCTGACGCTCCAGGAACGCCAGGCCCGCGGCGAGCCGCCGCTGGTCGATGTGCACCCACTGGCCGCGCACGCGCACCAGCGGCACCTTCGCGGCGGCCAGCTCGGCCAGCTCGGCCTCGGTCAGCGTCAGGTCGCCGAGCGCGAGGTCCCAGCGGTAGTCGACCAGTTCGTCCTTGCCGAGCGCGCTGGTGCGCGCCACCGTGCCCGCGACGCCCCGGCTCGCGGTCGTCAGCTTCAGCCCCACCCCGGACGACGCGCGCCACCACGACGGCAGCAGCACGCCGAACCCCGCCTGGTCGAGCGCGGCGGCGCGGGTCAGGAACCGGTGCGCGCCCGCCGCGTCCAGCGCCAGGCCGACGGGGTGCGGCTCGCGCAGGGCGGTGTCCAGATCGGGCACGATCCGCCCCGCCCGGCCGAGGTCGGCGAGCAGCAGCTCCTGCGGTCGGGTGACCCAGCGGTGCAGCACGCCGTCGCGGTCGCCGCGCCACACCTGCTCGGCGGACACCAGCACGCTCGGGTCGTCGGCGGCCTGCAGCAGGAACTCCAGCGACCAGTCGTCGGACCGGGTCTGCTCGGGGGAGCGGAGCCGGAAGCACGCCCGCACCGGCTCCTCGCGCGACGCGCCCGCCCGCCAGGCGTCGAGCTGGTCGGCCAGCTTCGCCACCAGCTCGGGAGCCACGTCGAGGCGCGGGTCGCCGGTCAACGCGTGCAGCAGCGCGCCCGCGGCCTCCTCGACGGGCCGGAACCGGCCGGGCGGGGCGAGCCGGGTATCCGCGAGCCTGGCCCTGGCCGCGGCGTCCACCAGCGCGTCGAGCACCGGGTGCAGCACCTCGTCGGCCGCGCGACCGTCGAGCAGGTCCGGTTCGACCTGCTCGGCGCGCAGCGCGGGCGGCAGGCTGTCGCGCAGTCGGGCGAACCGGGCCGAGTCGACGCCGGACAGCGCGGGCCGCCAGCGCGCCGCCGGGCCGGTGGGTTCGGCGACCACGGCGGGCAGCACGCGACCGCGGGCCACCAGGTCGTCGGCGAACGCGGCCACCCGCGCCAGAAAGTGCACGCTCGCCCCGGCGCGCACGTCGTCGGCGAGCCCGACCAGCGCGGCCGCGATGTCTCCCGGGGCGCCGCCCAGCACCGGGACCAGCCACGGCCGCAGCCGCACCGCGCCGCGCGGCGCCGGGGGCGCGGTCAGCGGGTCGCGCACGAGTTCAGGTGAGGCGACCGGCGTGGACGGGTGCGAGGGCAGCAGCACCGGCAGCGTGCGGGTCGTGCCCGACACGCCGAGCCGCTCGGTGAGCACGTCGGCGGGGACGGCGAATGGGTGCCCGCGCACGGACCGGCCCGGGTGGCGGGTGGGCAGCTCGGAGTCCTCGGCCCAGAGCGCCACCTCGCCCGCGGCCGTGCCCAGACAGTGCAGCGCCAACACGGCACTGACCCTACCCAGTCGGGATTCGGCCTTGACCTTCACGTCGGGTGAGGTCGCAGAGTGGACGCCGATACCGCGCGAAGGAGGTAGCAATGTCCACATCGGACACAACGCGCAGGCGTTTCCTCGGCGTGCTCGGCGGCGGCCTCGCCGTGGCGGGCGGCGTGGTCCCGGCGCTGTCCGGCACCGCGTCCGCCGAGACCGGGCCGACCGTGCTCGCGGGCGCCACGCTCATCGACGGCACGGGTGGCGTGCCGCGGCGGGACAGCACGGTGGTGCTCGCGGGCGACCGGATCGTCGCGGTCTGCCCGCGCTCGGTTCCGCCGGGCGCGCGGGTGCTCGACCTGCGCGGCAAGTACCTGATCCCGGGCCTGTGGGACCTGCACGTGCACAGCATCGCGCTCGACCGCGTTTATCCGCCGCTGTACGTGGCCAACGGCGTCACCGGCATCCGCGAGATGTTCGGCCACAGCCACCCGACACTGCCCGACCTGCGCGACCGCGTCGAGTCCGGCCGAGTCATCGGGCCGCGCATGGTCATCGGCAGCACCATCGTCGACGGCCCCGGCTCGGTGTTCGGGCCGGTCGGGGCGGAGGTCGTCACGACCGAGGCCGAGGCCCGCGCGGTCGTGCACCGCGCCGCCGAGCAGGGCGCCGACTTCGTCAAGGTGTACTCGTTCCTGCGGCCCGACACGCACGCCGCGATCGCCGACGAGTGCGCCCGCCTCGGCCTGCCGTTCGCCGGCCACCTGCCCGAGCGGATCTCCGCCGGTCCGGCGGCTGCCCTCGGCCAGCGCACGTTCGAGCACCTGTTCGGAATGTACCTGTCCACGTCGGGGCGCGAGGCGGGCCTGCGCGCGCAGATCGAGGCGCTGGCGTTCGACCCGGCCGACCCGTACGGCTGGATCGGCCGCGTGCGGGCGATCGAGCGGTCGGCGGTCGCGAGCCACAATCGGGCCAAGGCGGCGGCGCTGTTCGCCCGGCTGCGCAGGCTCGGCGCGTGGCAGTCGCCGACGCTGACGGTGCTGCGCGTATTCGCCCAGCCCGCCGACGCGTTCGACTGGGCCGACCCGCGGCTGCGGTACCTGCCGTCGTTCATCACCCAGTACTGGCGTCAGCAGATCGAGGCCACCGCGCCGCGCACGCCGGAGTTGATCGCCGAGCACCGCGACTTCCTGCGCGCCGAACTCCGGCTGGTCGGCGCGATGCACCGGGCGGGAGTCGGCGTGGTCGCGGGCACGGATGCGAACAACCCGTTCTGCTTCCCGGGTTTCGGCCTGCACGACGAGTTGGCGCTGCTGGTCGAGGCGGGCCTGTCGCCGATGGCGGCACTGCTCGCGGCGACCCGGGACGCGGCCCGCTGCCTCGGCCTGGAGCACCGCCACGGCACGGTGGCCCCCGGCAAGGCAGCGGACCTCGTCGTGCTCGACGCGGACCCGTTGGCCGACATCGCCAACACCACGCGCATCCACGGCGTGGTGGCGCGCGGCCGGTGGATCCGGCCTGCCGAGCGCACCCGCCTGCTCGCCGACATCGCGCGGGCCGCCGCCGAGGCGGTGCCGCCTGGCCAACCGGTGGCGGCCTGCGGGTGTCAGCCCAGTGTGCTCAGCAGGAACTCGTAGACGATGGCGGACATGAACGCGCGCTGCGCGTTGTCGGCGGCGGCGCCGTGGCCGCCCTCGATGTTCTCGTAATACCTCGGGGTGTGGCCGAGTTCGCGCATCCGGGCCGCCATCTTGCGCGCGTGGCCCGGATGCACCCGGTCGTCGCGAGTGGACGTCACGAAGAACACCGGCGGGTACTCACGTCCACTGTGGACATTGTGGTACGGGGAGAACTCCTTGAGGTAGGCCCAGTCCGCGGGCTCGTCTGGGTCGCCCCACTCGGCCATCCAGGACGCGCCCGCGAGCAGCAGGTGGTAGCGGCGCAGGTCCAGCAGCGGCACCTGGCACACCACGGCGCCGAACAGCTCGGGGTAGCGGGTCAGCATCACGCCCGCGAGCAGGCCGCCGTTGCTGCCGCCCTGCATGCCCAGCCGTGCGTGCGTGGAGACCCCGCGGGCCACCAGATCCCTTGCCACGGCGGCGAAATCCTCGTACGCGCGCGGGCGGTTCTCCCGAAGCGCCGCCCGGTGCCACGCCGGGCCGTACTCGCCGCCGCCGCGGATGTTGGCCACCACATACGTGCCGCCGTGCGCCAGCCAGCCCCGGCCGAGGCCGCCGCTGTAGCCGGGGGTCAGCGACACCTCGAACCCGCCGTAGCCGTAGAGCAGCGTCGGGCCGTCCACGTTCGGCTTGGCCACGACGAAGTACGGCACGCGCGTGCCGTCGTCGGAGGTGGCGAAGTGCTGCTCGACGGTCAGCCCCTCGGCGTCGAAGAACGCGGGCGCCTGCCGCAGTGTCTCCACCTCGCCGCCGACCTCGCCGCGCAGCAGGGTCGAGGGCTGCAGGTAGCCGCTGACGTCGAGCAGGTACTCGTCGCTGTGGTCGGGGTCGGTGTCGATCACCTGGGCCGAGCCGAGGTCGGGCGCGCCGGGCAGCTCCGCCCGCGTCCAGCCGTCCGACCCCGGTGTCAGGACGGCCAGTCGAGTGACCACATCGGACAGTTCGGTGAGGATCAAGTGGTTGGCGGTCCAGGAGTATCCGCGCAGCGACGTGTGCTCGTCCGGCTCGAACAGCACCGCGAGGTCGCGCCCGCCCGCGAGGTAGGCGTCGAAGTCGGCCGCGAGCAGCGAGCCCGAGCGGTAGGTGGTTCCCTCGACCGTCCAGTCCGACCGGGGGGTGATCAGCAGCCATTCGCGGTGCACGTCGGTGTTCGCGTCGTCCGGCACCTCGATGCGCGCCAGGTCGCCCGCGGGGGTGCGCAGGAACTCCTCGGAGGTGAAGAAGTCCGGGTAGCGGCCGACGAAGTCACGCTCGAAACCCGGGGTGGGGTCGTGGTGCGCGTAGACCGTGACGTCCTCCGGCTTGCCCTCGAACACCACCTCGGCCTCCGCGAGCGGCGTGCCCCGGCGCCACCGCTTGACGATCCGCGCATAGCCGGACGTGGTCAGCGAGCCGTCGCCGAAGTCGGTGCCGACGTAGATCGTGTCGGCATCGATCCAGCCGACCCGGGTCTTGGCCTCCGGCAGGGTGAAGCCGTCCGCGACGAACTCGCGGGTGTCCAGATCGAACTCGCGGACGACGGTGGCGTCCGCCCCGCCCCGGGACAGCTCGACGAGCGCGAGCCGGTAGTCCGGCTTGCGGACAGCCGCGCCGTTCCACACCCAGCTCTCGCCCTCGCGCTCGCCCAGCGCGTCGACGTCGAGCAGCACGTCCCACTCGGGCGACCCGGACCGGTACCGGTCCATCGTCGTGCGCCGCCACAGTCCGCGCGGGTGCTCGGCGTCCTGCCAGAAGTTGTAGAGGAACTCGCCGCGCCGCCGCGGATACGGGATGCGGTCGTCGGCGTCGAGCACCTCGCGCACACGGGCTCGGGTGGCCTCGAACCGCTCGCCGCCGGTGAGGTCCGCGACGGTTTCGGCATTGCGGGCGCGCACCCAGTCGAGCGCCTGCTCGCCGGGCACGTCCTCCAGCCAGAGGTAGGGGTCCTCGGGGTTCGCGTCGGTCATGGTTCGCAGTCTGCCATCGGCGCCGCGGGTGGGTAGCGTGTCCGGTGTGCAGATCGGATTCGCCGTGCCCGTGTCCGGCTCCTGGGCCACCCCTGACAACCTGACTCGGGTCGCCACCCGCGCCGAGGAGTTGGGCTACCACTCGCTGTGGACGTTCCAGCGCCTGCTCGCGCCGCCGGACGGACAGTGGGGCGAGGTGTACCGCAGTGTGCTCGACCCGGTCGCGGCCACCGCGTTCCTCGCCGCGCGCACCAGCCGGATCCGGCTCGGCATCGCGGTGCTCAACGTGCCGTTCTTCGCGCCGCCGCTGCTGGCCAAGCAGCTCGCCACCCTCGACCTGCTCTCCGCGGGCAGGCTCGACGCCGGCCTGGGCATCGGCTGGTCCGACCTGGAGTTCACGGCTGTCGGCGCCGACCTGAGCGACCGCGGCAAGCGCGCCGACGAATACCTGCCGCTGCTGCGGCGGCTGTGGACCGAGGACGTGGTCGAGCACGACGGCGAGTTCTACCGGGTGCCCGCGGCGCGCCAGGACCCCAAGCCGGTCCAGCCGGGCGGGCCGCCGATCCTGCTCGGCGGCGGCGCCAAGCCCGCGCTGCGTCGAGCGGGCACGCTGTGCGACGGCTGGGTGAGCAGCAGCCGCGCCGACCTGGCCACGATCGGCGAGTCGGTCGAGATCGTCCGCGCGGCCGCCCAGGCGGCGGGCCGCGACGCCGACGCGCTGCGGATGGTGTGCCGGGGCTCGGTGCTTGTGCGCCCCGCGGGCGGCGAGCGGCGGCCGCTCACCGGCACCGTCGACCAGATCCGCGGCGACTTCGCCGACCTGGCCGAGCAGGGCATCACCGAGTTGTTCGTCGACTTGAACTTCGACCCGCTGATCGGCTCCCCGGACGCCGACCCCGCCGAGTCGATGCGGCGGGCGGAGGACGCCTTGGCCGCGTTCGCGCCTTAGCGCCAGGCGTCGGCGCGCATCAGGGTGGTGACCAGGGCGGCGATGTTCCAGGCGTCGTCCTCGCCGCGGTGGTGGCGGCCCTCCAGCGCCAGCCCGGCGTGATCGAGTGCCTGCGCCATGCCAGGCCGCTTGCGCAGGCCGTGGGCCTCGGTGAACACCTTCTTGGCGTTGGTGTGCCGCGAACCGAACGGGTATCGCACGGTGGTCGCCGCGCACTGGCGCTCGAACTGCTTGCGGTCGTAGTCGCCCCAGCTCGCCCAGGCCCGCGAGTCCGTGTGGTGCTCTCGGCGCAGGGTGGCGCAGGCTTCGGCGAACGTCAGCCCACTGTCCACTTCGGACTGGGTGAGGCCGGTCAGCTCGGTGCAGAACGCGCTGACCGTCGATCGCTCCGGCCGCACCAGGATGTCGTGGCGCGACACCCGCTCGTGGGTGCCCGTGTCCACGACGGTCAAGCCGATCTCGATGATCTCGTTCGTCTGGCCAGGCGGCGGAGCGTCGGTCCAGCAGGTCGCCTCCACGTCGACCACGCAGAGATAGCGGTCATGATCCATGCCGCGCAGGGTATCCTGATTCGACCGGGGGGTAACCCGAATTGAGGTCATCCAACCCATGTGGACAGTGGTGGGTCACTCCCGCCAGCCGGACAGTTCGACGCCCTTGGCCACGTCCACCCGGAAGCCCAGGCCGAGCTCGGCGGTCTGCCCGGCCGCGACCTCCAGCCGCCAGGTCACCTCGCCCAGGTCGGTGCGCTCGGCGGGCTCCGGGGTCAGGACCACCTCGCGCACCACCACGGATTCATTGCGCGACACCGGGATCTGGTCCACCACGGTGATCCGCGCGGCCCGCGGCCCGTAGTTGCCGACCTTGATCCGGTAGCTCGCCTCCTGCCTGCGCGTGCCGCCGAGCACCGCCTTGCCCGCGGACCGGCGGACCAGCTCGCGCTCCACCCGGACCCGCTCGTCCACGCCCAGCGCCAGCTCCACCTCCTCGCCCGGCGCCCACGGCTCCAGGTCCGTCACCCCGACGAACTCGACGTCGTGGAAGATCGAGGCGCGGCCCGGGCGCAGGGTGTGTTCGGAGGTGTTGGTGACGGTCGCCCGCAGGTACGCCTCGGGCCCGCGCAGCGGCACCGTCACGTGGTCGATCTCGGCGGGCAGGTCGATCTCGGCCACCGTGGTCCGGTGCGCCGTACCGTCCGCCGCGACGGCCACGGGACGGGCGGGCCGATAGGTGGCCGCGGCGGCACCGTGCTCGACGGTGGCGAACACCTGGTCCAGCATCGGCGCCGACTCCATCATCGCCGCGCCGGGCGCCGCCGCCGCAGGCATCGGGACCCCGCCGAAGTTGCCACGCGCCATCGCCTTGGCCGCCACGGGGCGCACGATGTCCATGTACCACGGGGAAAGCTCCGGCACGGTGACGCTGTTCGCGGGCTGCGCGGTGGACAGCCGCAGGTCGCACTCCGGCCAGTCCTCGCCTGTGTGCTGGGTGATGAGCCCGTACCAGGTCAGCGACAGCGTGCTCGCGGTGAGCCGCAGGTCGTAGCGCGACTCCCAACTCGCGGCGTCGACCAGGTAGGACACCTCCAGCTCCACCTCGCCCGCCTCGGCCACGGCCAGGTCGGTGGCGATCGCCATCCGGTCGGGCACCCGGTAGGCGTCCCGGTCACCGATCCGGCGCACCACCTCGTCGTGCTCGGCCCGCACCTCGCGCCGCGCCTCGGCCAGTTCGCGCCGGTCGGCCAGCACCGCGGCGAGCTGCTCGGCCAGCGCGTCGCCGACCGCGGCCACCCGGGCGGCAGCCGTCTCGTCCTTCGCCAGCGTCTGCGCGAACGCGCTGCTGGACCGCCTGTTCAGCGAGGTGACCAGTTCGGCGCGGGCGGCCAACACGGTGTCCTGGTCGGCCAGCGCGTCGAGGCGCGCGGTCAGCGCGTCGCGCCGCTGCTCCAACTCGGCGACGGCGCCGTCGGGGGTGCGCGGGTTGCGCTCGGGCAGCACGTCGACACCGAGCACGGTCGCGGGCCCGCGACCGCTGACCCGCACGGAGTCGGCGTGCAGGTGCGGCGGCAGACCGCCGACGAGCACCCGCCGCTCGCCCGCGTCGAGGCGGACCGCGCCGCGCCGGGTGATCCGGGCCTGTCCCGGGTAGACGGTCACGGCGACGATCGGGGCGTCCACTCTGCTGCTCACGCCGCGAGGCTACTCACGCGCGGTAGCATGGGGCCACGCCAGTTCGCCGTCGATGGCTCCGGGTGTGCCGCGAAACGCCCGTCCGCATGACTTCTCCCGGGGAGATCTCCTCGCCCGCGCGATGACCGCGCCGCCGCTGTGGGTCCGCAGCCGCACCGAACTCCGCCGCTCCCGGCGCCGCCGCGCGCACTCGTGCTGGGACCACCTGATCCTGGCGCCGCTGTGGCCCAAGCACGGCGTCAACCTCGGCACCCTGCTGCGCACCTGCGACGCGGTCGGCGCCTGTCTGGCCGTCCCGCGGCTGCGGTGGGTGCCCGAGGCCCTCGACCGCGGCAACACCCTGCGCAAGCCGACCTGCGTGCACTGGGTCAACGACCCGCTCACCTGGCTCGACACCCAGCGCGCCGACAGCGACGTGCTCGGCGTCGAACTGGCCGACGAGGCGGTGCGGCTCGCCGACCTCGCACCCGCGCGCCGCCGGACCGTGGTCGTGCTCGGCCACGAGTCCGACGGCATTCCCGCCGACGCCACCGCGCTGCTGCACCGCGCGGTGGAGATCCCGATGCTCGGCACCGGGCTCAGCCTCAACGTCGCCGTGGCGGGTTCGCTGGTCGCCTACAAGCTCGCGGGCCTTGTCTGAGCGATTGATCTCGGCCAACAGCTCGGCCTTGAGCGTGTCGTCGCGGTACGCCGCCCGCACGCCCGCGCGCGCCAGGTCTGCCGGCTCGGATCGGCCTAGCCCGAAGTGCTCATGAGCAGGTGGCGGCCAGGCCGGACACCGCGCCGCACGTTCGACGTCTCGACACTGCCCTCGGGGCGGTGTCGCAGGACCCAGGTGACGGTGTCCGGCTTGTCAACCCTGTTCTCCACAGTGGACGTCGCGCGGCCTTACGACATCTGGGTGGTTGGGAATCTGCTCACCATCACGTTTCTTCGGAAGTCTTCCACCAACGGGTCGGTTCGTGGTCCGATCACCACCACTTGACGTTCGCGGAGGTGGCAGATGATCGGATTCCGAACCCTCTTATCGCTGGCGGGCACCACTGTGGTCGCGGCGACGTTCCTCGTGGTCGGCGGGGGCGTCGCGGCGGCGGCGCCCGCTTTCCAGATGCCGTTCGCCTGCGGGCAGGTGTGGGAGGGCCAGACCCGCACCAGTCACAGTCCGGCCAATGCGGTCGACTTCAACCGGTCGGGCGACGACGGCGACCCGGTCGTCGCGTCGGCGGGCGGTCGCGTATCGCGGGTCGACAACGAAGGCAGCGTCAGCTACGGCCGGTGGATCGAGATCGACCACGGCTCCGGCTGGCGCACCCGCTACGCCCATCTGTCCGCGCAGCGCGTGTCGGTCGGGCAGAACGTGTCCCAGGGCCAGCTCATCGGCAACGTCGGCAACACCGGCGGGTCGAGCGGCGCCCACCTGCACTTCGAGCAGACCCTCAACGGGTCCGCGCAGAAGATCGTCTTCAACGGCGCGCAGATCTTCTACTGGGGCACTCGCAGCTACACCAGCCGCAACAAGTGCTCCGGCGGCAGCAACCCGTACACGCCGCAGGAAGTGTGCGGCAGCGCGTACAGCGTGATCGACTCCGCGGCGCTGGGCAGCTCGGGAACGGCCTACCTGCTTTACAACTCCGCCAACGGGAACAACTGCGTCACCACCATCAAGGCGGTGTCGATCGGCACGCCGTCGTCGGTGTCGGCGTTCCTCGAAGTCCAGGGCGGCACCCGGACAACGGACTCCGGGTCCTTCGGGTACTACGCCGGGCCGGTCGCGAAGTCGGCGGCGGGCAAGTGCGTGAAGTGGGGCGGCTCGGTCGGGTCGTCGAGCTACACCAGTCCGTTCGAACACTGCGGCTGAGCGGCCGAAGAGGATAACGCACCGGCCTGACGAAACCGCGTCCCACAACGGCTTCGTCAGGCCGGTTATCCACAATGGCCACACCCATCCACAGTTTCGCCACCCCCATTTCCCCGATCCCGGAATCGGCCCACAGTGGACGCATGCGAACTCCACTGCACACCACCCTCACCCTCGCGAACGGCGGCGACCTGGTCGCGGCCGCTCCGCACCTGCTCGGCTTCCACCCGGACGACTCCCTGGTCGTCATCTCCCTCGTCCCCGATGAAAGCCCAGGTAGTCCAGGGCACGAGGAGGGCATCCGGGTCGGCCCCGTCATGCGGGTCGACCTGCCCGCCGCGCGCCACCGGGCGGCGGTGGCCCGCCAGTTGAGCACCACTGTGGTCGACCACGGCGCGGCCAAGGCCCTGGTCCTGGTCACCGGCGGCGGCACGGCCCGCGGGCCGGACTCGATGCCCCACCGCGAACTCGTCGACGAGCTGACCCGCGCGCTCGCCGCCGCCGACGTCACCGTCGACCACGCCTTGTGGGCGCGGGCCGCGCAAGCGGGCGAAACCTGGTGGTGCTACTTCAATCCCGACTGCACGGGCATCGTCCCCGACCCGGACGCCACCACCCTCGCCGCCGCGATGGCGGTCGCAGGCGCGGTGAAGTACCCGAGCCGCAAGGCCATGGCCGACAGCCTCGCGTCCGATCCGCCCGCCGCCCTCGACCGCCGAGCGGCCCTTCTCGACGCCCGGGTCGAGGACGAACTGCGCGCCGCCGACGAGGGTACCTGCGACCCCGACGCCTTCCAGCGCGACCTGGCCGTCATCAACGCCGCCATAGCCGACGTGGCTCTGCCAGACTTCGACCTGCCGACCGACAGTCTGGTGCGGATGCCCACGCCGCCAACCGAATTCCCGACAACGCCCGGTCGCGCGAGACCCGCGGCGCAGAGTCGCGCGCGGCCACCCGATCAAGACCTCGACGACGACCGGCTCGCCGCCCTCGCCATGGCCTTGAGCCACAGCGACATCCGCGGCGAATGCCTCAAGCTGATCCTCACCGACCGTGCCGCCGCCGCGGACCGGCTGTGGATCCGGTTGACCCGCGCCCTGCCCGCCCCGGAACGCGCGGAGCCCGCCTGCCTGGTGGCCATCAGCGCCTACCTGCGCGGTGAGGGCACCTTGGCGAGCATCGCGCTGGAGGTGGCTCTGGCGGCCAATCCGGCGCACACCCTCGCCGCGCTCCTGAACGCCACCGTCGACCACGCCATCGCACCGACCGAACTCCGCGCCATCATCAGCCGGGCCGCTCGCTCCGCCGAACGCCGGTGAGTGGCGTGACCGCCCACGCCCGACCAGTGCACTGTCCTAACAGGACGGTTCAGCGGCAGGTGAATTCCCAGGCGTCGGTGATGATGGTGTGGAGGTCGGTGCGCTCGGGCTTCCAGCCCAGGTGTTCTGCCGCCGCGTCGGCCGAGGCGACCAGGACCGCTGGGTCGCCCGCTCGACGGGGAGCGAACTCGGCCGGAATGGGGTGGCCGGTGACCTCGCGGCAGGTCTGCACGACCGCACGGTTGGAGAAACCGGTGCCGGTGCCGAGGTTGTAGATCTGGTGGCTGCCTTCGGCCGCGTGGTCGAGGGCGAGCAGGTGTGCGTCGGCCAGGTCGAGGACGTGGATGTAGTCGCGGACGCAGGTGCCGTCGGGGGTGGGGTAGTCGTCGCCGTAGATGGAGAGGGATCGGCGGGTGCCACTGGCGACCTGCAGCACGATCGGGATCAGGTGCGTCTCGGTGGTGTGCCGTTCGCCGAAACGGGAGTAGGCGCCCGCGACGTTGAAGTACCGCAGGCTCACGGCCGCCAGGCCGTGCGCGTCGGCATAGGAGGTGATCGCGTGATCGATGGCGAGTTTCGTTGCGCCATAAGGGTTTGTGGGCCGGGTCGGGGCAGACTCGACGATCGGTACCCGCTCGGGCTCGCCGTAGGTCGCCGCGGTGGAGGAGAACACCAGGCGCGGGGTGCCCGCCTCGCGCATCGCGTCCAGCAACCGCAGGGAGGTGACCACGTTGCCGGTCCAGTATGTGCCCGGGTCCTGCATGGACTCGCCCACCAGTGACTTCGCCGCGAAGTGCAGCACGCCGTCGAAGCCCTCCGCCAGCAGCGCGGGCGCGGCCTCGCCGACGTCGGCCCGCACGAATCGCACGCCGTCGGGCACCGCGTCCTCGTGCCCGGTCGACAGGTCGTCGACGACCACCACCTCGTGCCCGGACTCCACCAGCCGCGCCGCGCAGACGCTGCCGATATATCCCGCTCCGCCCGTCACGAGCAGCTTCACCGTGGTCCTCGCCTTCCTCGTCCTCGCGGCGGCCCGGGTCCGGGCCTCAGTGGTCGCGGCCGGCGCCCGCCGACGGCACCGCCCGGAACAGTCGCGGCGACGGCAGCGACCGCTCGACGTAGGCCGAGAGCACCGCATCGCACACCTGCGCGCGCCGGTCGACCGGCACGAGGGCGATGGCGGAACCGCCGAACCCGCCCCCGGTCATTCTGGCACCCAGCGCCCCGGCGCCCACCGCCGCGTCTACGGCCAGGTCCAACTCCGGGCAGGACACCCGGTAGTCGTCGCGCAGGCTGCGGTGCGAGGCGGTCAGGGTCGGGCCGATGTCGGCGAGCGCGCCGTCGCGCAGCATGGCCACGGTGCGCAGCACCCGCTCGTTCTCGGTGACGACGTGCCGGGCGAGCGGCAGCAGGTCGTCGGGCAAGCGTGTCAGCGTGTCGGCGTCGCGCAGTGCGGCGACACCGAGCAGCTTCGCGGCCCGCTCGCAGTCGCGTCGGCGCTCCCCGTAGGCCGAGTTCGCGAGCGAGTGCTTGGCCCGCGTGTCGATCACCAGCACGTCGAGCCCGTGCGCGGCGGCGTCGAACGGCACCTGTTCCTGGACCCCGGAGCGCACGTCGAGGAACAGTGCGTGCGACTCGACGCAGCACAGCGACGCCGTCTGGTCGAGCAGGCCGGTGGGGACACCGACGAAGTCGTTCTCCGAGCGCTGCACCCACCCGGCGACCTCGGTGAGCGTGGGTGCCCCAGCCTTGCCGGGCCGCGCACCGGCCAGGCCGAGCAGCGCCAGCGCGACAGCGCACTGCAGCGCGTGCGACGACGAGAGCCCGGCCCCCGCGGGCACGTCGCCCGTGATCACCAGGTTCGCGCCGGAGGTGAACCCCTGGTCGCGCAGCACCCAGGCCACCCCGCTGGGGTACGCGGCCCAACCGCCGACCAGGCCCGGGGTCAGCTCCGCCACCCGAACCGGGGCGGCCCGCTGGGGGAACCCGTCGTCGCCGACGGTGGTGGCCGCGAGCAGGCCGTCGGCCCGGGGCGCCGCGGCGACCGCGATTCGGAACGGCAGCGCGAACGGCAGTACGTAGCCGTCGTTGTAGTCGGTGTGCTCGCCGATGAGGTTCACCCGGCCGGGGGCGGACCACACCCCGCGGGGCGCGCGCCCGTAGAGCCGCCGGAACTTGTCGGCGGCCCGTCGCGCCGGGGTCACCGCGAGCGGGCGAGGACCGCGTGCAGCACCGTGGGGGCCAGCTCGGCGGTGTTGCCCGCGCCGGTGATCTCGATGTCGTTGCCGTCGCCCTTGGACGGTCCCACGGTGATCACGCCGCCCGGGATGACGCCGACGGCCTTGAGCTCGCCCATCAGGTCGGGGTCGAGCTGCACGTGTTCGGCGATGCGGCAGACCTCGACCTTGCCGCCGCCGCGCCGGGCAACCTCGTCGACCCGGACCAGACCGGCCTCGACCGGCGGCGCGGGCTCGCCCTCGCCGAGTTTGTCCAGGCCGGGGATCGGATTGCCGTACGGCGAGGTCGTGGGGTATCCGAGCAGTTTGACCAGCTTGCGCTCCACGGCCTCGCTCATCACGTGTTCCCAGCGGCACGCCTCGCTGTGCACGTGTTCCCACTCCAGGCCGATCACGTCGACCAGCAGGCGCTCGGCGAGCCGGTGCTTGCGCATCACGGCGATCGCGAGGGAACGGCCGTGGTCGGTCAGTTCGAGGTGCCGGTCCCCGGCGACCACCACCAGTCCGTCGCGCTCCATGCGGCCGACGGTCTGGCTCACGGTCGGGCCGCTCTGGCCCAGCCGTTCGGCGATCCGGGCACGCAGGGGGACGACGCCCTCCTCTTCGAGTTCGTAGATGGTTCGGAGGTACATCTCTGTGGTGTCGATGAGATCGTTCACGCCGGTGCCCCTTCGTCACGTCCATATTAGTCGCTGGTCCCGACAGTGCAGCGAGGCTGTCGCGGTCTGTGACGGCGGAGCCGGTCGGGCAGGATGTGCGGGTGACCGCACACCTCCGGCCCCTCGTGTCCGCCGCCGAGCTGGCGTCCCTGTTGGCCGGTCCCCGGCCGCCGGTCCTGCTCGACGCCCGCTGGCGTCTGGGCGGTCCGCCGGGCCGGGCCGACCATGCCGTGGGCCACCTGCCGGGTGCCGTCTTCGTCGACCTGGACACCGACCTCGCGGGCGCGCCCGGCGCGGGCGGCAGGCACCCTCTGCCCGAGCCCGACGACCTGCGGCGGGTGCTGCGCGCCGCGGGTGTGCGCGCGGACCGGCCGGTGGTCGCCTACGACGCCGACAACGGATCGGTGGCGGCGCGGGCGTGGTGGTTGCTGCGGTGGGCGGGACACGCCGAGGTCGCGGTGCTCGACGGCGGATACGCGGCGTGGGTGGCGGACCGCAGGCCGGTGAGCACTGACCAGCCCCAACCCGAGCCGGGCGACGTCGAGGTCCGGGCCGGGAACATGCCGGTGCTCGACGCGGAGAGCGCGGCCGGGCTGGCGCGGTCGGGGGTGCTGCTCGACGCGCGGGCGCCGGAGCGGTACCGCGGCGACGTGGAGCCGATCGACCCGCGCGCCGGGCACATCCCGGGCGCGGTCAACGCGCCGTTCGCGGGCCACATCGGGGCGGACGGGCGCTGGCTGGCCGGGTCCGCGCTCGCCGAGCGGTTCGCGGGGCTGGGTGTGCGTGACGGGGAGCCCGTGGGCGCGTACTGCGGTTCCGGGGTCACCGCGGCCTCCGTCGTGCTCGCGCTGGAGGCGTCCGGGCTCACGTCGGCGCGGGAGCCCGCGGCCCTGTACGCGGGCTCGTGGTCGCACTGGTGCGTGGATCCCGCGCGCCCGGTGGCGACGGGTGACGAGCACTAGGGTTTCCGGTATGGGTGATCGAGCGACCGTCGTCTGGGACTCCGCGCTGCTCGGCTACGACCTCGGCGGCGACCACCCGTTCAACCCGATCCGGCTCGAACTGACCATCCGGCTGGCTCGGGCGCTGGGCGTGCTCGACGGCGTGGAGCTGCACGCGCCGGAGCCGGCCGAGGAGGCCGACCTGGAGCGCGTGCACGAGGTCGGCTACCTGCGCGCGGTGCAAGAGGCGCCGATGGCGAGCTGGGACGTCGGGCACGGTCTGGGCACCCCGGACAACCCGGTGTTCGATCAGATGCACGCCGCGTCGGCGCTGGTGGTCGGCGGGTCGCTGCTGGCCGCCCGGCGCATCGCGAGCGGCGAGGCCGACCGCGCGGTGAGCATCGCAGGCGGACTGCACCACGCGATGCGCGACCACGCCGCCGGGTTCTGCGTCTACAACGACTGCGCGGTGGCCATCTCGTGGCTGCTCGACAACGGCTTCGACCGGATCGCCTACCTCGACGTCGACGTCCACCACGGCGACGGCGTGCAGGTCGCGTTCTACGACGACCCGCGCGTGCTGACCGTCTCGCTGCACCAGCACCCGGCGACGCTGTGGCCGGGCACGGGATTCGTCACCGAACTCGGCAGCCGCGCCGCGCAGGGCACCTCGGTCAACCTGCCACTGCCCCCGCACACCCGCGACGGCGCGTGGCTGCGCGCCTTTCACGCCGTGGTTCCCTCGCTGCTCAGCGCGTTCCGGCCGCAGGTGCTGGTCACCCAGTGCGGTGTGGACACCCACGAGGAGGACCCGCTCGCCGACCTGTCGCTGTCGGTCGACGGCCACCGCGAGATCTACCGGACGCTGCGCGAGTTGGCCACCAGGTACGCGGGCGGCAAATGGCTGGCCACCGGCGGCGGTGGCTACCAGGTGCTGCGCGTGGTCCCGCGCTCGTGGACCCACCTGCTCGCCACGGTGCTCGACCGCGACGTGGCGCCGGACACCCCGCTGCCCGCCGAGTGGACCGACACCGTGCGCGGCGTCGCCCCCCGCGCCGAGCTGCCGCTGACCATGAGCGACGGCCGGGACACCGCGTTCGAGCCGTGGGGCGGCGACGGCAGCGACGCCGTCGACGCCGTGATCCGCGACGTGCGGCGGGCGATCTTCCCGCTGCACGGCCTCGATCCCGACGACCCGAGGGACTGACGTGGCCGATCCGCAGGCCGAGCCGACCCGCGACCCGTACGACTACCCGCGGCGCTGGGAGGCCGACGTCGTGCTGTCCGACGGCGGCACCGTCCACTTGCGACCGATCCTGCCCAGCGACGGCGACGCGCTGCTCGCCTTCCACAGCAGGCTTTCCGAGCGCACCCGCTACTTTCGCTACTTCGGGCCGTACCCGCACATCTCGGCGCGCGACCTCAAGCGGTTCAGCACCGTCGACCACCACGACCGGGTGGCCTTCGTCACGCTGCTCGGCGACGACGTCATCGCCGTCGGACGCTACGAGCGGCTCCCGGAAGGCGACTCCGCCGAGGTCGCCTTCGTGGTCGAGGACACCCACCAGGGCCGCGGCGTCGGCTCGATCCTGCTGGAGCACCTGGCCGCCGCCGCGCGCGAGCGCGGGCTGGGCAGGTTCGTCGCCGAGGTGCTCGCCGAGAACTCCCAGATGGTCCGCGTGTTCCGCGACGCCGGCTACCAGGTGAGCCGCGAGATCGACGGGGGCGTGCTGCACCTGGAGTTCGCGATCGACCCGACCGAGGCGTCGGTGGAGGTGGCCCGCGCCCGCGAGGAGGCGGCCGAGGCGCGCAGCGTGCACAACCTGCTGCACCCGCGCTCGGTCGCGGTGATCGGCGCGTCCACCGACCGCACCAAGATCGGGTACGCGGTGCTGGGCAACCTGCTGGCCGCCGACTTCACCGGCCCGGTGTTCCCGGTCAACCCCGAGCACGTGTCGGTGCGCGGAGTGCGGGCCTACCCGACCGTGCTCGACATCCCGGACCCGGTCGATCTCGCCGTCGTGGCGGTTCCGGCCGCCGGGGTGGACGAGGTGATGGACGCCTGCCTGGCCAAGGGCGTCAAGACGCTCGTGGTGGTGACCTCCGGCTTCGGCGAGACCGGGCCGGACGGCCGGGGCATCGAGCGCAGGCTCGTCGACGAGGCCCGCGCGCACGGCATGCGGGTGGTCGGGCCGAACGCGTTGGGCGTGGTGAACCTGGACCCGGACGTCCGGCTCAACGCCACCCTCGCGCCGACGCTGCCCGGCCGCGGGCGCACCGGGTTCTTCTGCCAGTCCGGCGCCCTGGGCACGGCGATCCTGGCCGATGCGGCGGCGCGCGGGCTCGGCCTGTCGACGTTCGTCTCGGCGGGCAACCGGGCCGACGTGTCCGGCAACGACTTGCTGCAGTACTGGCAGACCGACCCGGCCACCGACGTCGTGCTGCTCTACCTGGAGTCCTTCGGCAACCCGCGCAAGTTCGCCCGGCTCGCGCGCAGGCTCGGCCGCGGCAAGCCGGTGGTCGCGGTGAAGTCGGGCCGCAACGCCGTGCTGCCCGCGCTCGCGGCGACCGGGGTCGCGGTGGACGAGTCGAGCGTGCAGGCGCTGTTCGAGCAGGCCGGGGTGATCCGGGTCGAGTCGATCGCGCAGCTCTTCGACACCGCGCTGCTGCTGGCCCACCAGCCGCTGCCGCCGGGGGAGCGGGTGGCGGTGGTCGGCAACTCGTCGGCCATCGGCGTGCTGGCGGCGGACGCGGCGCTGGCCCAGGGGCTCGACCTCGCGGGCGACCCGATCGACGTCGGCGCCCAGGCCGGGCCGGAGGAGTTCGCCGCCGCGGTGGCCGACGCCCTGCGCCGCGACGACGTCGACTCGCTGATCGTGGTGTTCGTGCCGCCGCTGGCGATCCCCGGCACCGCGTACGCCCGGGCGCTGCGCGAGGCCGCGGCGGACCTCACCGAGACCGGCAGCAAGCCGATCGTGTCGACTTTCCTTGCCGCGGAAGGGATTCCGGCCGAACTCGCGGTGCCCGACCCGGACGGCGCGCCCGGCCGCGGCTCCATCCCGTCCTACCCGAGCCCGGAGCGCGCCGCCCTCGCGCTGGCCAGGGCCACCCGGTACGCGCGCTGGCGCTCGGCCCCGCTCGGCGAGTACACCCGGCCCGACGGGACCGACCCGGTGCGCGCCGCCGAGGTCGTCGCGGCCGCGCTGTCCGAAAGCGACAGTCGTGAGGTCGAGCTGACCGACGGTCAGGTGCTGGAAGTGCTTTCCTGCTACGGGATCGACGTGATGCCCTTCCGTGTCGTGTCCACAGCGGATGGTGCGGTCGAGGCGGGCGCCGACCTCGGGCTGCCGGTAGTGATGAAGTCGGCGAGCAGGCAGTTCCGGCACCGCAGCGACCTCGTCGGCGTGCGGTTGGACCTCACCACCGCCGACGGCATCCGCAACGCCCACACCGACCTGCGCGAAGTGTCCGGTGTGGACTCGGTGTACGTGCAGCGCATGGCGCCCAAGGGAAACTCGTGCACGATCGGGCTGCAGGACGACCCGTCGTTCGGCACGCTGGTGTCCTTCGGGCTGGCCGGCGTGATCAGCAATCTGCTGGGGGACCGCGCTTACCGGGCGGTGCCGCTGACCGATGTCGACGCGGCGGCGCTCGTGCGTGCGCCCAAGGCCGCGCCGCTGCTCGCGGGCTACGGCGGCGACGAGCCGGCGGACCTCAGCGCGCTGGAGGAACTGGTGTTGCGGGTGGCGGCGCTGGGTGAGGACGTGCCCGAGGTCCGCGCTCTGGTGATCGAGCCGATCCTGGCTTCGGCGGCGGGGGCGTTCGTGACGGGCGGGCGGATCACGGTTGGTGCGCCGCCGTCGCGGCATGACAGCGGGCCGCGCAGGCTGCGACCTGTTCCGGTGGATGTGCCGGTCTGACGATCTTGCCGCGCCTGTCGGTGGGTTAGCCGGAGCGGTCCAGTACCAGGGCGACGCCTAGGCCGGCGGCGGCGCTGACGCCTGCTACGCCGAGTCGTCCCGCGTGGCGTTCCAGTTCTTCCAGGCAGCCGCCGACCATGATGGCGCCGGTGGCGCCGAAGCAGTGACCCATGGCGATGGTGCCGCCGGAGGGGTTGAGGCGGTCGGGGCCCGCGTCGAAATCGCGGCGTAGGCGTAGGCACAGGGCGGCGAACGCCTCCGCGAACTCGAATACGGCGACTTCGGCGGGCAGTACGGCCGCGCGGCGCATCGCTTCGGTCATGGCGTCCTGGCCTGCGGTCAGCATGGTTACCGGGTCGTGGGCGGCCGAGGTGACGATTCGGGCGCGCGGAGCGATGCCCAGTCGGTGGGCGGCCCGAGCATCGCCGATGAGGAGTAGGGCGGCGCCGTCCGCCAGGGCGGGGGAGGTGCCGATGGTGTGGTGGTGCTCGATCCGGTCAGGCCATGCCCGGCTCGACAGGGCGAGGTCGTCCTGGCCGTCGGCGCCGAGGGCGGCGAACGCGGGCGGCAGCGCGGCCAGCGCGGCGCGGCTGGTGTCGGGTCGGACCAACTCGTCGGCCGTGAGACCTCCGGTGCGCCGCACCACTTCCGCACCTGTCCACAGTGGAGCGCCATCGCTGAACATGGGGACTCGGGACACGCTCTCCACGCCGCCCGCGACGGCCAGGCTCAGCTCTCCGCCGCGCACCCGGGCGGACGTCTGGGCGACCGCGTCGATCCCCGAGGCGCAGAACCGGTTGACCGTCACCCCCGGCACCCGGTCGCCCCAGCCCGCGAGCAGGTTCGCCGTGCGCGCCAGGTTTCCGCCCTGCTCACCGCCCTGCGACGCGCAGCCCAGCACCACGTCCTCCACCGTGGCGGGATCCAGGCCGCGATTGCGCTCCACGAGCGCGCGCTGCAAGCCGGTGACGAGGTCGAGGGGCGTCAGGTGGTGCAGACCACCGCGAGCCGAGCCGCGCCCCCGGGCGGTGCGGACGTAGTCCAACACGTACGCCTGGTTCATCCCCACCCCGTAGTTGTAGTCTCGAATTCCCGGCAGTGGCAAGGAGGCGGACGCATGGGCGCGGGCCAGGTCGGCGTGGTGGGCGGCTATCAGACCGATTTCGCGCGGAACCTCACCCGCGAGGGCCGCGACATCGGCGACCTGGTCGCCGACGCCGTGCACGGCACGCTCGACGCGGCGGGAATCGGCCCTGGCGAGGTCGGGGTGATCCATGTCGGCAACGCGTTCGGCCAGTTGTTCACCGGCCAGGGCCACCTCGGCGCCATGCCCGCCACCGTCGTGGAGGACCTGTGGGGCGTGCCCGCGACGCGGCACGAGGCGGCGTGCGCGTCCGGCGGGGTCGCGCTGCTCGCCGCCATGGCCGACCTGGAGTCCGGCCGCTACGACGTGGCGCTCGTGCTCGGCGTCGAGATCGAGCGGGCGGTGTCCGGCGACGACGCCGCCCGCCACCTCGGCGCGGCGGCGTGGGTGGGGCACGAGGGCGAACAGGCGAAGTTCATCTGGCCGTACATGTTCGGCCGCCTCGCCGAGGAGTACGACCGCCGCTACGGCATCGATGACGCGCACCTGGGCGCCATCGCCGAGTTGAACCTGCGCAATGCCAAGGCGAACCCGAACGCGCAGACCCGCTCGTGGGCGTACACCGAGGCCAGTTTCACCGCCGACGACGAGGCCAACCCGGTGGTCGAGGGCCGGGTGCGCAGGCAGCACTGCAGCCAGGTGACCGACGGCGCCGCCGGGGTGGTGCTGGCCTCCGACCGCCGGCTGCGCGACCATCCGACGGCCCGCGCGTCGCGGGTGCTGGGCTGGGGCCACCGCACGGTCGGCCTGTCGCTCGACCGCAAACTGGCCCGCAGCGCGGGGGAGCGCTACACCTTGCCGCACGTCCGGCAGGCCGTGCTCGACGCCTTCGGCCGCGCGGGCATCGGCGGGGTGGACGACCTCGACGGCATCGAGACGCACGACTGCTTCGCGATGGCCGAGTACGCCGCGATCGACCACTTCGGCATCACCGAGCCGGGCGAGAGCTTCAAGGCGATCGAGAACGGCGAGCTGGAGCGCGGCGGGCGCATTCCGGTCAACCCGAGCGGCGGACTCATCGGCGGCGGCCACCCGGTCGGCGCCACCGGGGTGCGCATGGTGCTCGACGCGCACAAGCAGGTGACCGGCGCCGCCGGGGAGTACCAGGTGGACGGTGCGCGCCGGTTCGGCACGCTCAACATCGGCGGCAGCACCGCCACCACGGTCACGTTCGTGCTCGGTACGGAGGAGTCCTAAATGGACGTGGAGATCCTGGGTCGGGCACTGAGCACCCTGCCCGCCGACGACGACCACCCCTACCGCAGCGGGCCGTGGCGCCCGCAGACGGTGGAGCGCGCCGCCGACGACCTGGAGGTCATCGGCGAGATCCCCGCCGACCTCGACGGCGTCTACCTGCGCAACACCGAGAACCCGGTCCATCCGGCGATCACCACCTATCACCCGTTCGACGGCGACGGGATGGTGCACGTCGTCGGCTTCCGGGACGGGAAAGCGTTCTACCGCAACAGGTTCGTCCAGACCGATGGCTACCTGGCCGAGCAGGAGGCCTGCCGTTCGCTGTGGGCCGGGCTGGCCGAGTCGCCGGAGAGCGCCGTGCGCGCGGACGGCTGGGGCGCGCGCGGCCGGATGAAGGACGCCTCCAGTACCGACGTCGTCGTACACGCGGGCGTGGCGCTCACCAGCTTCTACCAGTGCGGCGAGCTGTACCGGCTCGACCCGCTGACCCTCGACCCGCTCGGCAAGTCCACTTGGGACGGTCAGTTTCCGGCGGCGGGTGTCTCCGCGCACCCCAAGGTCGACGACGCGACCGGTGAGCTGCTGTTCTTCAACTACGGCAAAGACGAGCCGTTTCTGCACTACGGCGTGGTCGACGCGGACAACCGCCTCGCGCACTACGTCGACGTGCCGCTGCCCGGCCCGCGGCTGCCACACGACATGGCGTTCACCGAGAACTACGCCATCCTCAACGACTGCCCGCTGTTCTGGCGGCCCGAACTGCTCGCGCAGGGCGCGCACGTCGCCCGGTTCCACCCCGACCTGCCGCTGCGTCTTGGCGTGCTCCCCCGCCGCGGCGGCGGCGACGAGGTGCGCTGGTTCGAGGCCGAGTCCACCTTCGTGCTGCACTTCGTCAACGCCTATGAGGACGGCGACGAGATCGTGCTCGACGGGTTCTTCCAGTCCGACCCGGAGGGCCGCGGCGGCGTCTTCCCCGGCGACCAGCGCTACGCCCGGATGTACCGGATGCTCTCCCTCGACGGCATGCAGACCCGGCTGCACCGCTGGCGGCTGAACCTCGCCACCGGCCAGACCAAGGAGGAACGGCTGTCGGACTCGATCACCGAGTTCGGCATGATCAACTCCGGGTACGCGGGCCGCCCGTACCGCTACACCTACGCCGCCACCGGCGAACCGGGCTGGTTCCTGTTCGACGGCCTGGTCAAACACGACCTGGACACCGGCCGCGAGGAGCGCTTCCGGTACGGCGCGGGCGTGTTCGGCAGCGAGACCGCTGTCGCGCCGCGCGTGGGCTCGCGGGGCGAGGACGACGGCTACCTCGTCACCATCACCACCGACATGAACACCGACCGCTCGGAGTGCCTGGTCTTCGACACCGCGTGCGTCGCCGACGGCCCCGTCGCCCGGATTCGGTTGCCAGAGCGGGTCTCCAGCGGCACGCACAGCACCTGGGCCCCGGGCGGCGCCCTGCCGGGCTGGCGCGACGCCGACGATCCGGCGACCGCCGTGGGGCTGTCCTGACCGACCAGGTCGGCGGGCGGCCCGAAATTTTACGCCGCCCGTGCAACCCGCGCGCCGCCCGGGTCCGTCCTCCGCACATGAAACGCCTAGGAACCATTGCCGGCGCAGGCGTTCTGCTCGCGGTGCTGACCGCCTGCGCCACCCCGCAGGAAGACCCGATCCAGCCCGGGCAGCAGCCGCCGCCCGCGGCCGAGCCGCAGGCGCCGGAGCAGTCCGACGAACCGGACCGCCAGCCCGCGCGCACGCCGCCCTCGGGCGGCACGGCCGTTCCCGCCGCGCAGGTCGACGTCTCCGCGCTGCCGCAGAACTATCCGGTCATGGTGTGGACCGAGGACACCGGCAAGGCCGTCGGCGTGGTCGCCCAGGAAGGCGGCTGCGGCAAGGCGAGCGCCGAGGTCGCCGACCAGTCCGGCGCCCAGATCGTGGTGAAGATCGTCGAGACGACACCGGCGAAGTCGCAGATGTGCACGATGGATCTGCGCTACCCCAAGCTGACCGTCGAACTCGCCCAGCCACTCGGCGAGCGCAAGGTCGTGCTGCAAGGGGAGCAGCGCACCGAGTAGAGCCTCCTCCCTGGTGCCCCGGTCGGCTGCCCCCCGGCCGGGGCACCGCTGGCGTCGTGCAACCGAGGCGGTGCCGAGTACCGTCCTTCGACCATGAGGATCTCGTTGTTGACCGCCGGTGCGGTCCTGGCCCTGCTCGTCCTGACGGCGTGCGGCCAGCGTGCCGACCAGGTGGGCGTGGGCGCCGCCCCCGAGACCACCACGGTGGTGATCTCCACCTCCTCCGCACCCCCGCCCGAGGTGAGCGGGCCCGTTCCCGCCCCGCCGCAGGTGAGCGTCGACCCGACCGGGGTGGCCGTGCCGCCCGGGCTGCGCGAACTGCCGCCCACCCAGGTCGACGCCAAGGGGCTGCCCGCGACCTACACCGATCGCCGGGTGTGGGTGTCGGCGGACGGCACCGTGCTGGAGTTGATCGCCGTCGCCATGGATAGCTGTGCGGGCGTCGAGGGCCGCGTTGTCGAGGCCACCGCGTCGGCTGTGCGCGTCGCGCTGAGTCCGATGGCGCAGACGCAGGGCGGGCCCGAGGGCCAGATCTGCGCCACGGTGCTGACGCCGCGGCCGATCTCGGTGCCGCTGGGCGAACCACTGGGCAAGCGCACTGTGGTGATTGTCGAAGGCCCCTGACGCGCGCGGGCGGCTCCCATGGGGACGCCGCCCGCCGCCGGGTCAGCCGTAGGTGCGGGTGATCACTTCGAGCCAATGCCCGCTGGGATCGGCGAAGTAGACGCCGCGGCCGCCGAAATTGGTGTTGATCTCGCCGGGCTGCCGCTGGTGCGGGTCGGCCCAGTAGTCCAGCCGGAGCCGCTCGATCCGGGCCATGATCGCGTCGAACTCGGCCTCGGTGACCAGAAACGCGTAGTGCTGCGAGGAAACCGGGCCGTCCGCCTGGATGTAGTCCAGCGTCACGCCGTTGCCGAGCGGCACGGCCAGGAACGGGCCTGCGGGGACGGGCGCGGGCAGGTCGAACAGTTCGGTGAGGAATTGTGCCGCGGTGTGCCGGTCTTCGGCGAACACGGCGGTGTGGTCAAGTCGGACTGTCATGGGAAATCCCGGTGGTTCCAGTGCCTCCATGCTCGGGCGAGTCGCCCGCGACACGCGACGCCACCGATGGAACACGACAGCACCCCGCGCCGTCAAGACACGGGTCTGTCCATTATGGACTCAGCGGCGGAACGAGATCTGCAGCGTCGGCTGCGAGGTGCCCGCGAAGAAGTCGTTTCCCTTGTCGTCCACCACGATGAACGCGGGGAAGTCCTCGACCTCGATCTTCCACACCGCCTCCATCCCGAGTTCCGCGTACTCCAGGACGTCGACCCGCTTGATGCAGTCCTGCGCGAGCCGGGCAGCCGGGCCGCCGATCGAGCCGAGGTAGAACCCGCCGTGCGCCTGGCACGCGTCGGTGACCTGTCGGGAGCGGTTTCCCTTGGCCAGCATGACCATCGAGCCGCCTGCGGCCTGGAACTGCTCGACGTAGGAGTCCATCCGGCCCGCCGTGGTCGGGCCGAACGAGCCGGACGCGTAGCCCTCGGGGGTCTTCGCCGGGCCCGCGTAGTACACCGGGTGATCCTTGAGGTAGTCCGGCATCGGCTCGCCCGCGTCGAGCAGTTCCTTGATCTTGGCGTGCGCGATGTCGCGCGCCACCACCAGCGGGCCGGTCAGTGAGAGCCGCGTCTTCACCGGCAGCGCGGACAGCGTGGCGCGGATCTCGGCCATCGGGCGGGTGAGATCGATCCGCACGACCTCGTCGGACAGTTCGTCGCCGCGCACGTCGGGCAGAAAGTGCGCCGGGTCGCGCTCCAACTGCTCGATGAACACGCCGTCCGGGGTGATCTTCGCCTTGGCCTGCCGGTCGGCCGAACACGACACGGCGAGCCCCACCGGGCAGGACGCGCCGTGCCGGGGAAGCCGGATGACGCGGACGTCGTGGCAGAAGTACTTGCCGCCGAACTGCGCGCCGATGCCGAACTGCCGGGTCATGTCCAGCACCTGCAGCTCCAGGTCGACATCGCGGAAAGCGTTGCCCAGCGCGGAACCCTCGGTCGGCAGGGTGTCCAGGTAGCGCGCGGACGCGAGCTTGGCCACCTTGAGGTTCTGCTCCGCGGACAGCCCGCCGACGACGATCGCCAGGTGGTACGGCGGACACGCGGCCGTGCCAAGACTGCGCAGCTTCTCGTCGAGGAACTTCGCCAGCCGCGTCGGGTTCAACACGGCTTTGGTCTCCTGGTATAGGAAAGTCTTGTTGGCCGAGCCGCCGCCCTTGGCCATGAACAGGAACTCGTAGCTCGGGTCCGTGCCCGGCTTGGTGTGGATGTCGATCTGCGCGGGCAGGTTGGTGCCGGTGTTCTGCTCGTCCCAGAACGTCACCGGCGCCATCTGCGAATAACGCAGGTTCAGCTCCTGGTACGCCTCGTAGATGCCCCGCGCAAGCGCCTGCTCGTCGGTGCCGCCGGTGAGCACGTTCTCGCTGCGCTTACCCATCACGATCGCGGTGCCGGTGTCCTGGCACATCGGCAGCACGCCGCCCGCCGAGATGCACGCGTTGCGGAGCAGGTCCATGGCGACGAACCGGTCGTTGGCGCTGGCCTCGGGGTCGTCGACGATCGCGCGGAGCTGGGCGAGGTGGGAGGGGCGCAGGAGGTGCTGGATGTCCTGGATTGCTTCTTTGGCCAGGAGGGTCAGGGCTGCCGGGTCGACCTGGAGGAACTTTCGACCGGCGGCCTCGATGACGCGCACGCCTGCTGGGCTCACGAGCCGGTATTCGGTGGTGTGGTCTGGGGCTAGCGGCAGGACATCGGTGTAGGTGAAATTCGTGGTGGCGGTCACGATTGGCGAGGCTCCCTTGCACGCGTCTTTCCGGGAAACGTACTCCGGTTGCGCTCACCCATCGGTGGGGCGGGGCGGCGTGTGGGGTTACGCACATGATCGGCTGGCCGTGCTGGGGCGTCAAAGACCGGTGGTGTGTGTGGTGGCGCGCATCGATCGGTGGCGTGGGAGGTGGCGCGCGTGGATCGGTGGGGGCGGGGCGGATTTTATGGTGTCGCGTCTCGCTGTAAAGGGCGGCCGTCGCTGCGCGATCGGCGTTCCGCCGACCCTTGACAGCGAGCCTCTCGCAACACCTCGGGCTCGGGCCCCCAGGGTGAAACCCTGGAGGCAACCGGGTGAGCGCCCTCCGCGAACATGCGGGGCTATGCCGGAAGGCCGGGGCGGCCCCCGGCCGTCCCGGCCTCCCGTCGCGGGCGACTCGGAACGTCAAGGGAGCTGGGTTCCGGGCCGCGTAGATTGTGAGGTTGACGGTGCCGTGACTGCGGTCACATGTCAACGCTGCTATCTAGGTGACGTGAGTGGGCGCGGTGAGGTTGCTCGCTGTGGTCACTTTCTTTCCCCGCCGTCGTCCAGGGGGTTAGCTTGCGTAGGCGCGGAGCTTTTCGGCGCGTTCGCCTTGGCGGAGCTTGGACATGACCTCGCGTTCGATCTGG
This sequence comes from Actinokineospora sp., assembly GCF_052390155.1. Lineage (NCBI taxonomy): Bacteria > Bacillati > Actinomycetota > Actinomycetes > Pseudonocardiales > Pseudonocardiaceae > Actinokineospora > Actinokineospora sp. Next base: position 128,383 of record NZ_JBQTHF010000024.1, read on the forward strand.
CGGACGCGTTCGCGGGACAGGCCGAAGCGCTTGCCGATCTGGTCGAGGGTGCGTGGCTGGCCGTCGTCGAGGCCGTAGCGGAGGCGGATGACCAACTGCTCACGGTCGTCCAGGGTGGCGAGGACGCGACGCATGTCGTCTTGGAGGAGGCCGGAGATCACGGCGCTCTCGGCGTCGGTGGCTTCGCCGTCCTGAATGAAGTCACCGAGGGGGGCGTCCTCGTCCGAGCCGACGGGCATGTCGAGGCTTACCGGGTCACGGGCGTGGTCCAGCAGGTCGGAGACCTTGGCGGTGGTGAGCCCGGCTTCCCTGGCCAGCTCGTCCTTGGTGGCCTCGCGGCCGAGCTGCTGGTGCAGGTCCCGCTTGATCCGGGCGAGCTTGTTCACCTGTTCCACCAGGTGGACGGGCAGCCGGATGGTGCGGCCCTGGTCGGCCATGCCACGGGTGATGGCCTGCCGGATCCACCACGTCGCGTACGTCGAGAACTTGAAACCCTTGGTGTAGTCGAACTTCTCCACCGCGCGGATGAGACCGAGGTTGCCCTCCTGGATCAGGTCCAGCAGCGGCATGCCGCGCCCGGTGTAGCGCTTGGCGAGCGACACGACGAGGCGCAGGTTCGCCTCCAGCAGGTGGTTCTTGGCGACGTGGCCGTCGGCGACCAGCGCGCGCAGTTCGGCGCGGCGGGCGTGCGACAGGTCGGGCGCGGTGTCGAGCATGTGCTGCGCGAAGACCCCCGCCTCGATGCGCTTGGCCAGCTCCACCTCCTGCGCCGCGGTCAGCAATGCCGTGCGTCCGATCCCGTTGAGGTACACGCGGACCAGATCGGCCGCGGGGCCTTGGGCGTCGAGGTCGGCTTCGTAGGTCACCTCGGGCTCGCGCTGTTGCGGGACCGTCATGGTGCTCCCTCCCCCTGTCGCGGTGGTTCTGCTCTGCAAAACGCGATCGGGACCGGATTCGTTCCCGGCTTCCCATCTAGATGACGTCGTTGCCGAACGACTGGTTGTTCAGGTTTACCTGAGGTTTCCCTGAGAAGTCGGCGGTGTCGCGACGCCAACGTTCGCACCGCGCGCGGTCGCGGCGCATCAGCCCGGAGGGGGGCGGCCGGGTCATACTTTCGAGGGTGGGGACCGTCCACGGGAGACGGTGTGCTGGCCTGAACCGGTCAGATCTCGACAAGCACGGTGAACGGGCCGTCGTTGACGCTCTCGACGGCCATCATCGCGCGGAAGCGGCCGGTTTCCACCCGGGCGCCGCGGGCGCGGAGTTCGGCCACGGTGGCGTCGATGAGCGGTTCGGCGTCCTCGGGCCGCGCGGCCGTGGTCCAGGACGGGCGCCTGCCCTTGCGGGTCTCGCCGTACAGTGTGAATTGACTCACTATCAACAGTGGCGCATCTGTGCCTGCGCACGACTGCTCGTCGCGCAGGATGCGGAGTTCGTGCAGTTTGCGGGCCATCGTGGCGGCTTTGTCCGGTGTGTCGTCGATGTGCACGCCGAGCAGTACCAGCAGACCCGGCTCATCGATCCGGCCGACGATCTCGCCATCGACGGTCACCGAGGCGCTGGTGACCCGCGCCACGACCGCCCTCACGCCAGCTCCACCGGCAGCAGCATCCCGTGCTGGATCAGGTCGACCACCACAGGCAGCGCGGCAGTGACCAACTCCTCGGCGGACAGGTCGGTCGCGATGCCGAGCAGGGTGAGCAGTCCGGCCAGCGACACGTGGCCGCGGCAGCCGCCGAGCAGCGCGGTGACCAGCTCGTCGGTCTCCTGCTGCCAGCCAGGGCCGTCGGTCCGGTGCAGCCTGCGGACCAGCTCGGACCAGCCCTCCGCGCCCGGTTCGGACACCTGCTCCAGCACCACGCTCGGCGGCACGACCAGGGTCGCCGACAGCAGCCGCTTCGGGTCGGAGTTGGCGCGCAGCCAGGCGACCCGGTCGAGCCAGGCGCCCGCCTCGGGGCCCAGCGGGTCGTCGTAGGCGTGCCGGAGGTCTTCGCAGGCGACCTCGGTGTCGCAGTCGGTGGCGCGCAGGGTGACGAACCCGAACCCGATGCCCACGACGTCGTTGTCGGCGAACCAGTCGAGCCAGGCGGACGTCTTCGCGGCGCCCTCGGCCGAGCGCGGGTCGATACCCGCGTCGCGCAGCCAGGTGCCGACGTAGAGCGCGGGCTCGGCGACGTCGCGCTGGACGAACCACGCGTCGACGCCCTCGTCGGGCAGCCACTGGGTCACCCGGTCGGCCCAGTCCTCGCCGCGGCGGTGCAGCCACGACGCGAGCAGGTGGCCGACGCCGCCCTCGGCGAGCACGCCGGGCAGCCCGCGCACGACGTGCGCGCTGGCGCCGTCGCCCGCGAGACCCGAGTCGCGGTAGACGTAGTCGACCCGCGGCGGCCCCACCACGAACGGCGGATTGCACACCACCTGGTCGAACCGCCGTCCCGCGACCGGCTCGAACCACGGCCCGCGCGCGGTCTCGACGGTGAGCCCGTTGAGCCGGAACGTCGCGGTCGCCAGCGCGAGGGCGCGGGCGGACAGGTCGGTCGCGGTGACCCGCTCGGCGTGCCTGCTCGCGTGCAGGGCCTGCACGCCGCAGCCGGTGCCGAGGTCGAGCAGCGACCCGACCGGCCTGCGCGTCGTCGCCCGAGTCAGACTCAGCGACGCGGGTCCGATGCCGAGCACGTGATCGGCCCCGACCGGCCCACCGAGCTGCTCCGCGTCGAGGTCGGCGAACACCCACCAGCAGCCCTGGCCGTCGCTGTAGGGGCGCAGGTCGAGACCCGCGCGAACCTGGTCGCCGTCGGCGCGCAGCAGCCCCGCCGCCACGGCCGCGTCGACGTCGCCGAGCGTCTGGGCCACCTTGGCCCGCGGCTGCGCGTCGCCGACGAGGAACAGGCGCACCAGCGTGTCCAGCGGCGCACCCGCCCGCGTCGCCCGGCGCGCGGGCTCGGGTTCCCCCCGCCCGAGGGCGGCGTGCGCCTGCTCGCCCAGGAGGGCCACCACCGCGTCGGCGTCGTACTCGGCGGCGTGCAGGGAGTCGCGGAGGCGGTCGCAGAAGTCGGCGCTGAGGCGGGGCGGCACCCGGGAATGCTCGCACGCGCCGCGGCGGTGGGTCGGATCAGCTCACCAAGATCAACTGGAAGCGGTTGCTCAGGCCGCGTCGACCGTGGTCGCACCGATGGCCGACGGCGGCGGGACGGGCTCCCCGTTGGCTCGCATCCCGCGGAGGTGGAATGCGATGGCCTTCTGCATCTCGACCACTGTCTCGTCGTAGCTGTCCGCCAGGGCGACGCATCCAGGAAGATCCGGACACCAGGCCCCGAAGCCACCGTCTTCTGCGCGCTCGATGATGATCACGTAGCTGCTCACGGAGTCCTCCTGGTGATACCCGCTTGCCTCAGGATGCTGCGCTCGATTCCGATCGGCAAGTCCTTGCTCGGAGCACCTGCCACGGTGACTCGTCCAGGCTTGGTCGAATGCGTGAATTGTCGATGGCTTCCACAGGTCGAAGTGTGTCGCCAACCATCCGCTTCGATGAGTTTGATGATCTGTCGCACCTTGAGCGGCACGCCGTCCCCCTTCGTATGTTCGTGAAGGGTCGCGGGTTCGGTCAGGGCAGCAAACGGCTGTCCACAGGCTGTGTCAGTGGCGGGCGATGAGGTGGACCAGGGCGGCTGGCTGGTCGCTCTCGCGGGGCAGGTCGTAGCGGGCCAGGACGTTCGCGCCCACGGCGGCCAGGTCGGCGACCACCTCGTCCGCCGCGCACGCGAACGGGTCGCCCGAGGCCGGGGTGGGGCTCAGGACCGACAGCAGGCCGCCCGGCCGCAGCGGTGCCACCAGGGCGCGCAGCATGGCGACCCGGTCTTGCGCGTACTGCAACAGGTTGTGGCAGAGCACGACGTCGAAGTCGTGGGTGCCGAACAGGTCCGGGGCATCCTCGGCCATCGCCTGCACGACGTGTACCCGGTCGGCCACCCCGGCGGCGTCGGCGTGGTCCATGGCGGTGGTCAGCATCGCGCCTGCTGGGTCGAGCACGGTGACCTCGTGCCCGCGCAGGGCGAGCCGCACGGCTTCGCGGCCGGTGCCGCCCGCCGCGTCGAGGATGCGGCGGGGGGTGTCGAGATGGCGCACCAGGGTGGCCTCGGTCGACGCGTGGCTGCCTCGCCAGTCCCGGCAGGCCCCGACCCAGTCGACCGTCATAACTCCCTTTCTACCGCCGGCCGCCGGATTCGAAACCAACCTCCACCCGGATGGCGCAATTGCGTCCCGGCGGGGGAGGATGGTCGAGGAGGTGGTGTCGTGAAGGGCGCCGAGCGGGACGACACCCCGGTACTGATCACCGAGGCCGAGCCGTCGTACGAAGTGCAGTTCGCCGCGCGCAAGCGCAAGTACATGATCATGATGGGCTTGCGGCTGCCGTGCCTGCTCCTCGCGGGCCTGTTCCACGAGACGTGGTGGCTGGCGCTCGGGTTCGTCGCGCTGTCGGTCCCGCTGCCGTGGATGGCGGTGCTCATCGCCAACGACCGGGCGCCGCGCAAGGCGGAGAAGGTCAACCGGTTCCGGCCGGACGCCAAGGCGATCGAGCCGACCGACCGTCAGGTGATCGACGGCTGACGCGGCGGCTGGGCGCCGACCCGGCGCACGGCCTCGGTCCCGGTGGCCACCCCGGCGAGCAGCGCCTCGCGCGGTGTCGCGCCGGAGAGCCATGCGGTGAGCAGGCCCGCGTCGAACGCGTCCCCGGCGCCGGTCGAGTCGGCGCAGTCGGCCCTCGGCGCGGCCACCGACACCGTCCCGTCCCGATCCACCCAGGACGCCTCGCCGGGCCCGTCGGTGACGGCCACCGCACCCACCACGTCCAGCAGGTCGCGCGCGTTCCCGGTCAGCGCGCGCAGTTCGTCGGCGTTGGGCAGCAGCAGGTCCACCCCGCGCACGGCGTCGAGGAACGCGGCCGGGTCGCGGATCAGCGCCGCCGCCTGCGGGTCGACCGACGTGGTGAGCCCGGCGGCGCGCGCTGCGGCCAGCACGTCGATCCCGGCCTGCCGCGACGACTCGTCGAGCAACACGTAGCCGGACAGGTGCAGGTGCCGCGCGCCTGCCAGCAGGCCGGGGTCGGCGTCGGTGCCGCGCAGGTGGGCGTTGGCGCCCCGGTCGGGCAACATGCTGCGCTGCCCCGTTTCGTCCACCAGCACCACCACGCAACAGGTAGCCGCGCCTGGGTCGACGGTGAACGCACAGCGCACCCCGGCCGCGGTCAACTCGGCGCGCACCTGCGCCCCGGCCGCGTCGTCGCCGACTCGGGCGACCAGCACCGCGTCCACGCCCCGGTTGGCGAGCCAGGCCGCGGTGTTCGCGCCCGCGCCGCCCACGCTCAGCGTGACCTTCGCCCGGGAGTCGCTGCCGTGCGCGATCGGGCCGACATGCCGGGCGACGATGTCGAGCCCGGCGTCGCCGACGACCACCACGGTCGGCCGAGTCGTCATCGGGCTCCTCTCGCCGCGAAACGGGTCGCGCACCCGCCGCGCATAGGGTAGAAACCGTGTCCGGCCGCCGTGTCCGCGGCCGCTTCCCACCGCAGCCGAGGAGGCCCGCCGTGCCGCGCGCCCTGTGGGCCCTGACCGTCGCGGGCTTCCGGCGCTACGCCACCTACCGGCAGGCCACCGTCGCGGGCGCGTTCACCAACGTCGTGTTCGGCTTCCTGCGCTGCTACATCCTGCTGGCCGTGGCCGCCGCGGCGGGCAGCACGGTCGCCGGGTACGACGTGGCGCAGTTGGTCAGCTATGTCTGGCTGGGCCAGGGAATGCTCGCCGTGGTCAATAGCTGGACCATGCTCGACCTCGCCGAGCGGGTGCGCTCCGGCGATGTGGTGGCCGACCTGCTGCGCCCGATCGATCCACTGTGGACCTACCTGTGGACCGACGTCGGCCGCGCCGGGTTCGCTCTGCTCACCAGATTTGTCGTGCCGCTGGTGGTCGGCGCGCTCGCGTTCGGCCTCTACGTGCCGAAGCACCTGGTGACCTATCCGCTGTTCGCGCTGTCGATCGTGCTGGCCGTCCTCGTCGGGTTCGCCTGCCGCTACCTGATCGGGCTCAGCGCGTTCTGGCTGCTCGACATCCGCGGCGTGACGATCGTCTGGGTGTTCGCCTCCGGCGCGTGCAGCGGGCTCTACTTCCCGCTCGCGATCCTGCCCGACTGGCTGAGCACGGCGCTCTGGGTCGCCACCCCGTTCCCGGCGCTGCTGCAGGCGCCGCTGGACATCGTGGTCGAGCGCGGTGGCACCGGCCACGGCCTGCTGCTGCTCGCGAGCCAGGCGGCGTGGACGGTCGTGCTGCTGTTCGTGTGCAGGCGCGTGCAGACGCGCGCGGTGCGGAAACTGGTGGTGCAGGGTGGGTAAAGCGGCGATCTACCGCGCCGTGGTGCGTGCCCAGGTGCGCAGCCAGACCCAGTACCGGATGTCGTTCGCCATCGACCTGCTGGGGAGTTCGCTGACCACCGCGCTCGACATCGCCACGGTGTTCGTGCTGTTCTCGGTCACCGGCGGCCTCGGCGGGTTCGGCGGCACCGAGGTGCTGCTGATCGCCGCGCTGTCGGCCGCCGCGTTCGCGCTGGGCGATCTGGCCGTCGGCAACGCCGACCGGCTGCGCGAGTACGTGCGCAGCGGCCTGTTCGACTCGCTGCTGCTGCGTCCGCTCTCGGCGCTGGGCCAGCTCCTCGCGGTGAACTTCGCGCCGCGCCGGATCGGTCGGGCGGTGCAGGGGATCGCGCTCTACGTGGTGGCGTTGGCGGTCGCCGACATCGACTGGGACATCGCGAGAGTCGTGCTCGCCGTGCTCGCTCCGGTCGCGGGCGCGGTGTTCTTCGGCAGCCTGTTCGTCGCGGGCGGCACGGTCGCGTTCTGGTGGGTCGAGTCGGGCGAGGTGTCCAACGCCTTCACCTACGGCGGACGCGATTTCACGTCCTACCCGGTCACGATGTACGGCGACTGGTTCCGCGACCTGTTCGCCCTCGCGCTCGGCTTCGGTTTCGTGGCCTACCTTCCGGCGCTCGCGCTGCTGGGCCGGTCCGACCCGCTGGGCGTGCCGGACTGGCTGCGCTGGTGCTCGCCGCTCACCGCCCTGATCGCCGCCGGGATCGCCGCGCTGTTCTGGCGGACCGGAGTCCGCCACTACCGGAGCACGGGGTCATGATCATCTCAGCATCGGGGCTGCGCAAGGACTTCACGGTCAGCCGCAAGGTCGGCAGGCTCCGCAGGGAGCGGCACGTGGTGTCCGCTGTGGACGGTGTGGACCTCACCGTCGAGCGCGGCGAACTGCTCGGCTACATCGGGCCGAACGGCGCCGGGAAGTCCACCACGCTCAAGATGCTGACCGGCGTGCTCACGCCCAGCGGCGGCGAGGTGCGGGTGTGCGGGCTGGAGCCGGTGGCCCGGCGCACGGCGCTCGCGCTGCGCATCGGCGTCGTGTTCGGGCAGCGCTCGCAGCTCTGGTGGGATCTGCCGCTGGCAGAGTCCTTCGAGCTGCTGCGCCACATCTACCGGGTGCCCGCCGCCGACCACGCCGCCCGGCTCGCCCGCTGCACCCACCTGCTCGGCCTGGACGAGTTCCGCGACACGCCGGTCCGGCAACTCTCGCTGGGCCAGCGCATGCGCGGCGAGCTGACCGCCGCGCTGCTGCACGGACCGGAGGTGCTGTTCCTGGACGAGCCGACGATCGGCCTCGACGTGCTCAGCAAGCAGGCTGTGCGGTCGTTCCTGGTCGAACTCGACACCCGCGGCGACACCACGGTCGTGCTCACCACGCACGACCTGGCCGACATCGAGAAGCTCTGCCGCAGGCTCGTGGTGATCGACCACGGCCGCGTCGTGCACGACGGCACGCTGGACGAACTGCACGCCCGCTACGGTTCGCGCCGCTCGGTCGTCGCCGACCTGGACGCGCCCTGGCCCGACGGCCTGGTGCTGCCGGGCGCGGCCGTCACCGCCGTCGAGGCGGACGGCCGCCGGGTCACCCTCGCCCTGCACGGCGCGGCCGCGGGGGAGGTCGTCGCCGCGCTCGCCCGCGCGGTGCCGCTGCGCGACCTGTCCGTGCAGGAGCCCGAGATCGAGGACGTCGTCGCCCGGCTCTACCGCCGCGACGCCTGAGCCAGCTCCACGGCCACCTCCGCGGCGACGCGCGCGTTGTCGGCCACCAGTTCGGTGTTGGCGGTGAGACTCGCGCCGTCGCTGCCGGCGTGGAAGTGCTCCAGCAGCGCCGGGGTGACGTCCTTGCCGCGGATGTTCCGCTCCCGCAACAGGTCCATGCCCTCCAGCAGCAGCCGGTCGTGCAGCTCGCGGTCGAGTTCGTGCTCGGCCGGGATCGGGTTGGCCAGCAGCACGCCCGCCCCGCCCGGCACGTGCGCCCGGTGCGCGGCGATGACGGCCGCGGCCTCTGCGGGCGTGTCCACCCGCCACGGCACGGGGAACGCCGACACCCGCAGGTAGAACGAGGGGAACGAGTCGGTGCGGTAGCCCAGGACGGGCACCGACCGGGTCTCCAGCACCTCGACGGTCGCGGCGATGTCGAGCACCGACTTCACCCCGGAGCACACCACGGTGACCGGGGTGTGCGACAGCACGTCGAGGTCCGCCGACACGTCCCAGGCCGCGGCGCCGCGCGGCAGGGTCAGGTGCACCCCGCCGAGGCCGCCGGTCGCGAACACGCCGATGCCCGCCTGGTGGGCGAGCGCGGCGGTGCTCGCCACGGTGGTCGCGCCGTCGCGCCGCAGGGCCAGCGCCGGGCCGAGGTCGCGGCGGGACAGCTTGAGCAGATCGGTGCCCACCGCGCACACCTGCTCCAGTTCGGCCGCGGTCAGCCCGATCCGGGCCTTCCCGCCGAGCACCGCGATCGTCGCGGGCACCGCGCCCGCCGCGCGGACGATCCGCTCCAGCCGCAGTCCGACCTCGTGGTTGCGGCCCGCGGGCAGTCCGTGCGCGAGCAGCGTGCTCTCCAGGGCGACCACGCCGCGGCCCGCCGCCAGCGCCTCGGCGACCTCGTCGGCCAGAACCAGGTGGTCAGTGGGGTTTCCAGTCACGACAGGGCAGTATCCGCGCGATCAAGGCGCGAACTCCCACCGGGCCCGGATCAGTCGAAGATGCCGCGTGGGCCCGCCACCTGGCGCAGCCAGCCCTCGATCTGCTGCTCCCAGTTCGTCCGGCCCATCGCGGCGTACTCCACCACGAACGAGCCGAGCATCGACTGGCCGCGCCCGCCGAGCCCGCCGCCCTTGGCGACGCGGACCTTCTTGACCACGTCGAGCACCACCTGGACGTCGTGCGGCCGGGCCAGGAAGGTCACCGAGACCTCGCTGAACGCGCGCGCGAACGCGGGCGCCGTGGTGAAGGTGATCTCCTGGAAGAACGGGAGCTGCTGGTCGACGCCGTCGAGCCGGTTGCGCTCCAGGGCCGCCGCGCGGAACTGGAAGCCGAGCCTGCTCATCGCGTCGAGGATGCGGTGCTGCGCGGGCGTCGGCTCGATCGCCACCGCGTCCACGTCCTGCGGGTCGACCACCGTGCCCGCGAGGCTCAGCGTCGTCTGCAGGCCCACGGCCATGCCGGTGAGGTACTTGCCGAGCACCGAGGTGATCGGGGTCTCCCACGGCATCTGCACCTCGAACGGCACCGTGATCTGCGCGCCCGCGCGGACCAGCTCCCGCCCGGCCAGGTGCACGCTCTGGAACGGCAGGTCCGCGGTCTCCGGCCGGTCGCCGTCGGACTGGACGCGGGCGAGCAGCCGCACCCCGAGCGACTCGACCTCCTGGTCGACCTGGCCGCCGGTGAGCAGGACCTCGCCGTGCAATGTGCCGCCCGGACGGATCGTGCGGTCGAGGAGCCGGGCGTCGACCTTCGCGCCGCCCGAGCCGAGGCTTGCCAACACCTTCTGGAACATGCGGGCATCCTGCCGGCCGGGACGGCTCCGCGACATGATTTCCGCCCGATGTTGCATCATGGTGTGGTGAGCGCACCGACCCAGACGCTGCCCGAGGTCGACACCAGGCCCGAGGGCGCAGACACCACGACCGACGACACACCCAAGATGTTCCACTACGTCCGCAAGAACAAGATCGCCGAGAGCGCGGTCATGGGCAACATGGTCGTCGCCCTGTGCGGCGAGGTGTTCCCGGTGACCAAGTCGCCCAAGCCCGGCTCGCCGGTCTGTCCCGACTGCAAGAAGGTCTTCGAGTCCATGAACGACTGAGCCGGTGGCCACCTGCCGGACGGGAGGTGGCCACCGCCACACCTCAGGCGTTGCTGGGTTCGGGCTCCCGGACCGGGTCCGCCGGGGCGTGCTTGGCCGCCCGCTTGGCGCGGCGTTTCTCCTTGCGGTTCTCCACCATCGTGTAGAGCGTGGGCACCAGGACCAGCGTCAGCAGGGTGGAGCTCACCAGCCCGCCGATGACCACCAGCGCCAGCGGCTGGCCGATGAACCCGCCCTCGCCGGTCAGCCCGAGCGCCATCGGCAGCAGCGCGAAGATCGTCGCCGCGGCGGTCATCAGGATCGGCCGCAGCCGCCTGCGGCCGCCCTCGATCACCGCGTCCCGCACGCTCATCCCGCTCGCCCGGTACTGGTTGACCAGGTCGATGAGCACGATGGCGTTGGTGACCACGATGCCGACGAGCATCAGCATGCCGATCAGCGCGGGCAGGCCCAGCGGCGTCCCGGTGACCAGCAGCAGCCCGATCGCGCCGGTCGCCGCGAACGGGATGGACACCAGCAGGATCAGCGGCTGGATCAGGCTGCGGAACGCGCCCACCATGATCAGGAACACGATCGCGATGGCCGCCAGCATGGCCAGCCCGAGGTCGCCGAAGGTCTCGGCCTGGTCGGCGCTCACGCCGCCGATCTCGTAGTCCGAGCCGCCCGCGAGCCGCACCCCGTCGAGCCGCTGGGTGAGATCCGCGGTCACCTTGCCCAGGTCGGACCCGGTGGCCTTGGCCGAGACGGTGGCGCTGCGGTCGCCCGAGGTGCGCCGCACCTGCACCGGGCCGTCCACAGTGGACACCTGGGCGACCTCGCCGAGGGTGACCGGGCCCGCCGGACTCGGCAGCGGCAGTGCCCGCAGCGCCGCCACATCCCGCGGCGCGGTCCCGGTGCGCAGCACGATCTCGCGCTGGGTGCCGTCGATCGGCAGGGTGGCGACGGTGAGGCCGCGCAGCGCCTGGGTGGCGAGCTGGCCCACGGTCTGCGTGCTCAGCCCGCGGGCGGCGGCCGCCTGCTGGTCGACCGACACCTGCACCCGGGGCGAGCTCTCGGCCAGGTCGTTGGTGACCTCGGTGAGCCCCGGCGTGCCCGCCACGGCCTGCCGCACGGTGTCGGCGGCGACGCGCAGGGCGTCGGCGTCCGGCGCGGTGACGACGACCTCGACGGTGTCGGAGGCGAACCCGGCGGCCTCGGCGCCGAACTTCACCACGCCCGTGCCCGGGATCGCCGCGATCCGCTCGGCCAGTCTCGTCTCCAGCGCCTTCAGGTCGGTGCCCACCAGCACGGAAGCGTTGATCGAGGTGACGCCGTTGGTGGACCGGCCCAGTCCGGCGAAGGTGTCGTCGTTGCCGACGGTGACCTGGTAGATCGTGATCTCGCGGGTGTCGGCCAGCACGGCCTCCAGCTTCGCCGCCGCCTCGTCGCGCGTCTCCAGGCTGGCGCCCGGCGCCAATTCCTGGCTCAGTTGCAGGGTGGTGCCACCGGAGTCGTCGAGGAAGTTGGTCTCCAGCCTGCTCGCCAGGCCGATGGTGCCGCCGAAGATCAGCAGCGCGATGAGCACGGTGACCCAGCGCCTGCGCGTGGCGAACCCCAGCACCGGCACGTAGGCCCGCTGCAGCGGGCTGCGCCGCTCCTTCTCCAGCACCGCCAGCCGCGCCGCCTCGGCCTCGGCCGGGTCGGTCGGCACGACCGGCGGCTTGAGCAGCCAGAACGCGAGCACCGGCACGATCGTCAGCGACACCAGCAGCGAGGCCAGCAGCGCCACGGTCACCGTGATCGAGAACGGCCCGAACAGCTCGCCCGCGATGCCGCCGACGAACGCGATCGGCAGGAACACCGCCACCGTGGTCAGCGTCGACGCCGTCACCGCGCCCGCCACCTCGCGGGTGCCGTCGAGCACCGCGCGCTGTTTCTCCTCGCCGTAGCCGAGATGTCGCTTGATGTTCTCCAGCACCACGATCGCGTCGTCGACGACCCGGCCGACGGCGATGGTCAGCCCGCCCAGGGTGAGCAGGTTCAGCGACAGGTCGCCCGACCACAGCGCGATCAGCGCCACCAGCACCGACAGCGGAATGGACACCGCGGTGACCAGCGTCGAGCGCACCGACAGCAGGAACAGCAGGATCACCGCGACGGCGAACGCGAGGCCGAGCAGGCCCTCGGTGGTCAGCCCGCCGATCGCGCGCTCCACCTCGGGGCCCTGGTCGTAGACCACGGTCAGCTTGCTGTCGGCGGCCCGGCTCAGCTCGTCGAGCTTGCCCCGGACCGCCTTGGAGATATCCACCGCGTTGCCGTCGGTGGTCATGGTCACCGAGATGCCCAGCGTCGGCTCGCCGTTGGTGCGGGTGATGGCGGTCGGCGCGGCGAGACCGGGCTCGACCGTGGCCACGTCGGCCAGTCGCACCACCGCGCCCGCCGCGGGCAGCACCAGGTTCCGCAGGTCGTCCATCGAGCCCAGCGGGCCGCCGACCTGGACGGTGAGCGCCTGGTCGCCCTCGCTCACCCCACCCGCGGGCACCGGCCTGCCCGCCGCCGTCAGCGCGCCGGTCAACGCCGCCGGGTCGACCCGGGCGGCGGCCAGCTTGGCGTAGTCGACGGTCACGATGACGGTCTCCGCGCGCGTGCCGGTGACCGTCGCCGCGCGCACACCGGGGATCTCCTCCAGGCCGGGCACCGCCTCGGTGCGCAGCCGAGCGGCCGCGGCCGCCTCGTCGCCGCCCGCCGCCGCGGCCAGCAGCACGACCGGGATGTCGTCGGTGCTGCCCTGCACGACCGTGGGGTCGACACCTTGGGGCAACTGCGGGCGCAGCCGGTTGACCGCCTGCTGCATCTGGCCGACCGCGGCGTCGATGTCGGTCCCGAAGGCGAACTGGACCTGGATGGTCGCCGAACTCTCCGCGGACCTCGTGGTGATCGTCTCGACGCCCGCGATCCCCCGCAGACTCGACTCGATCGGCGCGGCCACCTGGCTGTCCACGGCCTCGGGCGAGGCACCCGGGTACGGCGCGATCACCACGGCCGCGGGCACCTGGATCGAGGGGAAGAGTTGTTGCTTGAGCGATGGCAGCGTGAACGCGCCGAAGCCGATGATCAGCAGGCTGAGCAGCCCGATCAGGCCACGGTTGGCCAGGCTCAGCCGAGCCAGCACAGACATGGGATTCCCCTCGAAGAACGGTCGCCGGGGCGACACCTACACCGGTGAGCGAGCGGTGATCAGCCTGACACAGCGCGCCACCGCCGGACTCAGCCCCCGGGCCGAAACCGGGTCATCCGTGAGGATGATTCACGCAATTCAGGCGTCTCGGGCACCGCGTCCTCGGACACCGCGGGTCGCTCCGCGTCCCAGGCGCGCTCGCGCTCGCCCGAGCGGATCTTCTCCGCGGCCCGCTCCATCTCCAGCCGCCGCCACCGCCTGCGCTCGCGACTGGTCATCCTGGCAGGCCACATGTCCTGGATGGCGGCGTTGAAGTAGGCGCCGATGACCACGGCCAGGCCGATGAAGAAGGCGAACAGCAGGAACGCGATCGGCGTGGCCAGCGCGCCGTAGGTGTAGCCGGTGGTGGTTATCCACCCGATGTAGAGCCGGAGGGCGATGCTGGAGAGCAGGAAGAACGCCATCGCCAGGATCGCACCCGGCAGCCCGCGGTGCCACGGCAGCTTGCGCGGCAGGGCGAGCTTGTAGAGCGTCGCCAGCGCCAGCACGATCAGCAGGCCGATGATCGGGTAGTAGGTGACGTCCACCCAGGAGGTGACCGTCGCCCGCCAGGACACCGGGAACAGGTTCGGCAGCAGGTCCGGGCCCAGCGCCAACACCGGTAGGCCGACAACCAGCAGCACCAGGCTCGCCACGTAGAGCAGCAGGGCGAAGATCCGCTGCCACACCTCGTTGCGCACGCCGTACTGGTCGTGCGCCACCGTGATCGCGTCGACGAACGACGACATCGCCGAGGACCCCGCCCACAGCGAGATCAGGAAGCCGACGGACACGATCTCGCCGCGCCCCACGGTGAGGATGTCGGACACCGTGGGCTGGATGATCTGCGTCACCACGTTCTCGCTGAACGCCGTGCGGGAGATGTCGATCAGGTCGGCCTGCACCGCGTCGATGACGTCCTTGCCGAACCACTCGGCCACGAAGCCCAGGCTGCCCAGCAGGCCCAGCAGCAGCGGCGGCAGCGAGAGCACCTGCCAGAACGCCGCCTCGGCCGCCTCGGAGAACAGGTTGCCCTCCCACGCCTTGGACAGGGTGCGCTTGACAAGCCGCCACGGCCCCCGGCGCTGGTCGTGCGCTGCGGGAGGGGCGACCTCGGCGGGCTGGGGTCCAGGCTGCGCGGTCATCGCGGTGACAAGCATGGTCCATCCGGGCCTGTTCGGCGCGACCGCTCGCTGATCGTTACCCGCGTGTCGCGTGACCAGGCGCTGCCCGAGTGCCGCGTCACACGGCGGTCTTGTCCGCGCGGCGGGTATTCTCAACGACGCCCTCACCGGGGCACGACCGGCGGACACCGACCGCCCGCCGGGTGCCGCTGAGGGCGTTCGTCTGTCCAGGACCTGTCGACGTGCGTGGAAGGAGCTGGGGCATCCCGTGACCCGGGCCGAGGTGGAACCGGACTCGCAGGCGCGCGGCACCCCGGCGGCGCGACCCCTGCGCGACTGGCAGCGCCGGGCGCTGACCAAGTACCTCACCCGGCGGCCGAAGGACTTCCTCGCCGTCGCCACCCCGGGCGCGGGCAAGACGGTGTTCGGCCTGCGGGTCGCGGCCGAACTGCTGGCCGACCGCACGGTCGAGCGGCTGACGATCGTCGCCCCGACCGAGCATCTCAAATACCAGTGGGCCGCGTCCGCGAACGCGGCGGGCATCCCGATCGACCCGAACTTCACCAACTCGATGGGCGCCACCTCCCGCGACTATGTCGGCGTCGCGGTCACCTACGCGCAGGTCGCCGCACACCCGACGCTGCACCGGGTGCGCACCGAGCAGCGCAAGACCCTGGTCGTGCTCGACGAGATCCACCACGGCGGCGACGCCAAGAGCTGGGGCGAGGCCGTCCGCGAGGCGTTCACCCCGGCCACCCGCCGCCTCGGCCTCACCGGCACCCCCTTCCGCAGCGACGACTCGCCCATCCCGTTCATCGACTACGAGCCGGACGGCGCGGGCTACCTGCGCAGCAAGGCCGACCACACCTACGGCTACGCCGACGCCCTGCGCGACGGCGTCGTCCGGCCGGTGATCTTCCTGGCCTACTCGGGCGAGGCGAGCTGGCGCACGAGCGCGGGCGAGGAGTTCACCGCCCGCCTCGGCGAGCCGCTCACCGCCGAGCAGACAGCCCGCGCCTGGCGCACCGCACTGGACCCGACGGGGGAGTGGGTGCCGTCGGTGCTGGGTGCCGCCGACGTGCGGCTGACCCAGGTCCGCGACGGTGTCCCGGACGCGGGCGGCCTGGTCATCGCGTCGGACCACGTCTCGGCGAAGGCGTACGCCACGATCCTGCACACCATCACCGGCGAGCCGCCCGCGCTGGTGCTCTCCGACGACCCGAAGGCGTCCAGCCGGATCGCCGAGTTCGCCGAGTCGGACTCCCGGTGGCTGGTCGCGGTCCGCATGGTCAGCGAGGGCGTCGATGTCCCGCGGCTCGCCGTCGGCGTCTACGCCACCAGCGCGTCGACGCCGCTGTTCTTCGCCCAGGCCATCGGCCGCTATGTGCGTGCCCGGCGGCCGGGGGAGACCGCGAGCGTGTTCTTGCCGTCGGTGCCGGTGCTGCTCGACCTCGCCAGCCAGCTCGAAGCCGAACGCGACCACGTGCTCGGCAAGCCGCACCGGGAGAAGGAGGGCTGGGAGGACGACCTCCTGGCCGACGCCAACCGGACCAAGGACGAACTCGGCGACGAGGAGAAGGCGTTCACCTCACTGAGCGCCTCCGCCGAACTCGATCAGGTGATCTTCGACGGTTCGTCGTTCGGCACGGCGGCGTTCGCCGGGTCGGCGGAGGAGCAGGAGTACCTCGGCCTGCCGGGTCTGCTGGAGCCCGACCAGGTCCGCGCACTGCTTCGCCAACGGCAGGAATCCCAACTCGACGAGCGGTCGCGCCGGGCGGCCGACCGCAAGCCGGACGAGCCCAAGGCGAGCCGCCCCCAGAGTGTCCAGGAACGCCTGGCGACCTTGCGTAAGGAGCTGAACGCGCTGGTCGGGATGGCTCACCACCGCACGGGTAAGCCGCACGGCCTGATTCACGGCGAACTCCGCAAGACCTGCGGCGGGCCACCGACCGCGATGGCGACGGTGGAGCAGTTGGAAGAGCGGATAGCCACCCTCCGCTCCTGGTAGGCGCGGCTACGTGCAACCGCGCGATGCCACCATTGGGCGGTAGCATGGTGCTGTGGCGACGATGACCTTGCGGTTCCCGGACGAGTTCGACGCTGAGCTGCGTGCGGCGGCCGAAGGGGCGTCCATCAACGGCTTCGTGGTCGAGGCCGTTCAGGAACGCCTGGCGGCTATGCGGCACAAGTCGGTCATGGCCATCGCCCGCGACGTGGTGGCCAGGGACGCGGAGATCCTCGACCGGCTGGCGGGTCGCCTGCCGCACGTTCCTCGCGCTCAACGGCGCTGATTTCGCCCCGGATGTGGAGCAAGCCACCGAGTTCGTGCTTTCGGTCGCCGCGGGCGATGAGGACGACATCGAGAAGATCGCCGCGGTTCTGCGGATGTGGACGGCGCGACGCGCCTGACCGGTACCGGCCGTTTCGCCGACGTCAGGAGACCCTGCCACCCTCCGCTCCTGGTGAGTGGCGTGCCGCCGACTACTTCCCGTAGTGGTAGCGACAGGCGGCGATGCGGATCTCGTCTCCGGCGACCTTGTAGACCAACCGGTGTTCGTCGGTGATGCGGCGGGACCAGTAGCCCTGGAAGCCGTGCTTGAGCGGCTCTGGCTTGCCGATGCCCGCGTTTCCGTTGCGCCCGATGTCCTTGATCAGGTCGTTGACGCGCTTGAGGATCTTCCGGTCCTCGGTCTGCCACCAGACGTAGTCATCCCAGGCGAACTCGTCCCAGACCAGCTTCACTCGGCGAGGTCGTGCTGGGTGCCGCCGCCGGACTCCAGGCGCTCGATCGAGGTGATCAGGCGGCGCGCGTTCTCCGGGCTGCGCAACAGGTAGGCGGTCTCCTTGAGCGACTGGTAGTCGTCCAGCGACACCATGACGACCGGTTCGTGCCCGGCGCGGGTGATCACCACTTCTTCTCGGTCGTTGACCACGGAGTCCAGGGTCTCGGCGTACTTGGCGCGAGACTCGGAGTAGCTCATCGTCTTCACCCGACACCTCCTTACGTACAGAATAGCGTACGTCCCCGTGGAGTCGTGGGCAAGTGACCGTCGACCGCATCCTGATTGCCCTCAGATGTCGCCGCCGTTGCCAAACCGTGTCCGGCTCGGCCCACTGAATCGAATCAGTATGGTTTGCGTCACCCCCTGTCGAGGCATATGTTGTGCACCACAACATTTCCCCACCGGTCGTCGCCCGGGCCCAGGCGGCGTCCCCGCAGCATCGAAAGGGACGACTGATGCGCAGCAAGACTCTGGCCATCCTCGCCGCGGGTGTGGGGTTCTCCCTCGCCCTGACGGCCTGCGGGGCCAACCAGGAGACACCGGCGGCAGGCGGCTCGGGGCAGAGCCAGGCACCCAGCGCGGGCGGGGTCAAGGTCGGCGTCATCCTCCCGGAGACCGCCACCTCCGCGCGCTGGGAGGGCTTCGACAAACCCATGCTCGAAGCCGCCATGCGGGCCGAGGGCCTCGACGCGGACATCCAGAACGCGCAGGGCGACGTGCAGAAGTTCAGCACCCTCGCCGACGGCATGATCAGCCAGGGCGTCAAGGTACTGGTCATCGCCGCGATCAACAGCGAGGTCGGCAGCGCGGTCGCGGCGAAGGCCAAGGCCCGCGGCATCCCCACCATCGACTACGACCGGCTCAACCTCGGCGGCAGCTCCGAGTACTACGTGTCCTTCGACAACGTGAAGGTCGGCGAGCTGCAGGGCCAGGGACTGGCCGACGCGCTCAAGGGCAAGCAGGGCGCGCAGGTGATCGAGATCGAGGGCGCGCCGACGGACAACAACGCGACGCTCTTCTACAACGGCCAGCAGAACGTCCTCAAGCCGCTCTACGCCTCCGGCGCGCTCAAGCTGGTGCAGAGCCAGCCGATCGACGGCTGGGACAACCAGAAGGGCGGCGTCACCTTCGAGCAGATCCTGACCGGCAACGGCGGCAAGGTCGACGGCGTCGTGGCCGCCAACGACGGCCTCGCGGGCGCGGTCATCACCGTGCTGCGCAAGAACGGCCTCAACGGCAAGGTTCCGGTGACCGGCCAGGACGCCACCCCGGACGGCCTGATGGCCGTGCTGCGCGGCGACCAGTACATGACCGTGTTCAAGCCGATCAAGGCCGAGGCCGAGGGCGCCGCCAAGCTGGCAGCCGCGCTGGCCAAGGGCGACACGGCCGCCGCCGACAAGATCGCCGGGCAGTCCAGCGACGACCCCAAGGGCAACCGCAAGGTCAAGTCGCTGCTGCTGGAGCCGAAGCTGACCACGAAGAACGAGGTCAAGACGGTCGTGGCCGAGGGTTACGTCAAGGCGACCGAGATCTGCGGCGGGGAGCTGGCCGCCGTGTGCGCGCAACTCGGCATCGGCTGATCCGTCCCACCCCTGTCCGTCCCCGGTGTCGCGCCGCACCGGGGACGGCTTCCTCCCGGCGAGGAGACCGCGCCCCATGAGCGAGCTTGCGAGCGAATCAATGTCACAGTGCGTCCGCGAGGGGGCGTCATGAGCGACCCCATTCTGGAGATCACCGGGCTCAACAAGAGCTTCGGACCGGTGCACGTGCTGCACGACGTGGACTTCACCGTCCGCGCTGGCGAGGTCACCGCGCTCGTCGGCGACAACGGCGCGGGCAAGTCCACCCTGGTCAAGTGTGTCGCGGGCATCCACCCGACCGACTCCGGCCAGGTGCGCTTCGACGGCCGCCCGGTGTCTGTCAGCGGGCCCCGAGACGCCGCCCAGCTCGGCATCGAGGTCGTCTACCAGGACCTCGCGCTGGCCGACAACCTCGACATCGTGCAGAACATGTTCCTCGGCCGCGAGCGCGGCAGCCAGTGGCTGCTGGACGAGGCGGGCATGGAGAAGGCCGCCCGCGACACGCTCGCCTCGCTGTCGGTGCGCACGGTCCGGTCGGTGCGCACCCCCGTGTCGTCGCTGTCCGGCGGCCAGCGCCAGACCGTGGCCATCGCCAAGGCGGTGCTGTGGGAGAGCAAGGTCGTGCTCTTGGACGAGCCGACAGCCGCCCTCGGCGTCGCGCAGACCCGCCAGGTGCTCGACCTGGTCCGCAGGCTCGCCGAGCAGGGCCTTGGGGTGGTGCTGATCAGCCACAACATGGCCGACGTGTTCGAGGTAGCCGATCGCATCGCCACGCTCTACCTCGGCCGGATGGTCGCCGAGGTCGCCACCCGCGACGTCACGCACGGCCAGGTCGTCGAGCTGATCACCGCGGGCCGTTCTGGAGACCTCGGTCTCGCCCGTCCCGAGACCGCCACCGTCTGATCGAGGAATCCATGACTGACATTCCGGCGCCCGCCCCGCCCAGGAGCGACACCGGCGGCGCCATCTCCGACTTCGGCATCGACACCACCACCCAGTCCACCGGCGAGGCCGTCCGCGGCTACGTCGGGCGGCTGCGCGGCGGCGACCTCGGCTCGCTGCCCGCCGTGCTCGGGCTCACCGCGCTCGTCCTGGTGTTCTGGGCGCTGTCGGACAGCTTCCTGACCCTGGACAACACCGCCAACCTGGTCGCCCAGGGCGCAGGCAAGATGATCATCGCGATGGGCCTGGTGTTCGTCCTGCTGCTCGGCGAGATCGACCTGTCCGCGGGTACCGCGTCCGGCGTCTGCGCCGCGGTGATGGCCATGCACTACGTCCGCTCGGGCAACCTGCTCGGCGGCATGGGCTCGACGGTGTTCTCTGTCTTCGTCGGCGGCCTGGTGGTCGCTGCCGTGCTCGCGCTGCTGATGCGGATCTGGGCGGGCGCGGCGCTCTCGCTGGTCGCCGTGGCGATCGCGATGTCCGGCGCGGCGCCCAACCCGTGGGTGGAGATGCTGCTCGCGCTGTGCGTCGGCACCGCCATCGGCGTGATCACCGGATTCCTGGTGTCCAAGATCGGCATGCCGTCGTTCGTGGTGACGCTGGCGCTGTTCATCACCTGGCAGGGCGTCATCCTGCAGTTCATCGGCCAGGGCGGCGTCTTCGGCATCGGCACCCAGCCGGTGCTGTTCTCCGTCGCCAACGGCAACCTGTCGGTCGCGGGAAGCTGGGTGCTGTTCGCGGTGGGCGCGGGCGGCTACGCGGCTGTGGTGCTCGGCGAGCACTTCACCCGGCTCGGCCGCGGCCTGGTCACCGCGCCGACGCCGATCGTGCTGGCCAAGGTCGTCGCAGTCGCGGTGCTCGCCGCGCTCGCGACCTTCGCGCTCACGCTCAACCGCTCGCCCAACGACTTCGTCGTCATCCAGGGCGTGCCCTACGTGGTGCCGATCGTGCTGGTGCTGCTGGTCGTCGGCACCTACGTGCTCAACCGCACCCGCTACGGCCGCCACATCTACGCCGTCGGCGGCAACGCGGAGGCGGCCCGGCGCGCGGGCATCAACGTGAGCAAGATCCGGGCCAGCGTCTTCGTGGTCTGCTCGTCGGTGGCCGCGCTGGGCGCCATCGTGTACTCCTCGAAGGTGGGATCGGTCGACCCGCAGGCGGGTGGGCTCAATACCCTGCTGTTCGCCGTGGGCGCGGCCGTCATCGGCGGCACCTCCCTGTTCGGGGGCCGCGGCAAGGTGTTCCACGCGGTGGTCGGCGGGCTCGTGCTCGCCGTCGTCGAGAACGGGTTGGGCCTGCTCAAGCAGCCCGCCGCGGTGGTCAACATCGTCACCGGACTCGTACTGTTGCTCGCGGCGACCGTGGACGCCCTCTCCCGCAGGCGCGCGGCGGTGGCGCACTAGGCCGGGGTCGATCGGAGAGGCGAGCCAGTGACCAGCACACCGACGGCGGGCGCGCGCCCCGACGAGGTGCGCAGGCACAACCGCACCGCCCTGCTGCGCAGACTGCACGTCGACGGCCCGTGTACGCGGGCGTCGCTGGCCACCGAGCTCGGGCTCAACCGCAGCACCATCAAGGCCCTGGTCGACGGCCTGGCCGAGTCCGGCGTCGTGGAGGAGCGGGTGCCGCGGATGCGGACCGGCGCCGGTCGGCCGTCGCTGCTGGTGCTGCCCCAGCCGCACGCCGCGGTGGTGCTGGCCGTCGACATCCGGGTCGAGCAGGTCGCGATCGCGCTCGTCGGCCTCGGCGGGGAGATGCTCGGCCGCAACAGTTGGAACCTGCGCGGCAAGGCCCGCCAGCCCGACGAGGTGATCACCCACGTCATCGAGTCCACCCGGGTCCTCGCCGAGGAGTTGGACGTGCGGATGGTCGGCGCGGGCATCTCGGTGCCCGGCGTCGTGCGCCGCTCGGACGGCTTCGTGCACGAGGCACCCAACCTGCAATGGCGCGACATCCCGC
Source organism: Actinokineospora sp. (assembly GCF_052390155.1). Taxonomy (NCBI): domain Bacteria; kingdom Bacillati; phylum Actinomycetota; class Actinomycetes; order Pseudonocardiales; family Pseudonocardiaceae; genus Actinokineospora; species Actinokineospora sp. The sequence continues at coordinate 150,190 of NZ_JBQTHF010000024.1, forward strand.
TGGGCGACCGGCTCGGCGGCGTCCTCGGCGTGCCGATCCGGGTCGGCAACGACGCCGAGATCGCCGCCCTCGCCGAACACCTGCGCGGCGCCGCCCGCGGCTCGCTCGACGCCGTGTACGTCTCGGCCGACATCGGCGTCGGCGGCGGCGTCATCTCCGACGGGGCCGCCCTGCGCGGCACCGCGGGCTATGTGGGCGAACTCGGCCACATGGTGATCAACCCGGCGGGCCGGGCCTGCTACTGCGGCAGCCGCGGCTGCTGGGAGACCGAGGTCGGCGAGGTCGCGCTGTGCCGGGCGCTGGACCTGCCCGAGGGGTCCCCGCGCGGTGCCGTGGTCGCCGAGCTGCGCGCGTTGTCGGCGCGACCCGAGCGGGTGGCGGACCGCCTCGGCGAATTCACCGAGTGGCTCATCCTGGGGCTGGTCAACATCGTGAACGCGTTCAGCCCGGAACTGGTGGTGCTGGGCGACCTGTTCACCGTGCTGCCCGCGCCGCTGGTGGCCAGGGTCGGCGCCGAGGTCAGCAGGCGCAGCCTGGTCAGCCGGGCCATCGGCGGCACCCGCATCCTGGCCTCCACGATGGGCGCGGACGTCAAGCTGATCGGCGCGGCCGAACTGGCCTTCGAACCCGCGCTCGGCCTCGTCTAGTGCCGCACTAGGAACAGACTGAGCGGTGGGCACCCAGGGTAGGGTCCCCCCGCGAACGGACAGTCCGGCCGGGGTCGTTCA